>NZ_JBEZJL010000004.1:0-210699 GCF_040651755.1 Actinomadura sp. NPDC048394
CGCTGGGTGTTCTGGTACAACGTCCCGTTCGGCCTGCTGTGCCTGGCCTGGGGCGCGGCCGTACTACGACCGGCCGAACCCGCCCGCGGCGAGCGAGGCGTCGACGTGCCGGGCAACATCCTCATCCTGGCCGGTCTCGGCGGTCTGCTGTTCGGCCTGTCCCAGGCCGGCGACCTCGGCTGGACCAGCCCCCTCGTACTGAGCGGCGTCGGCGTGTTCGCGGTCCTGCTGCCGGTCTTCATCACCGTCGAGCGGCGCAGCCCCCACCCGGTCGTCGACACCGCCCTGTTTCGCGACCCGCCGTTCACCTGGGGCATCCTCGCCACCTTCCTGGACGCCACCGCCCGGATAGGCGCCGTCCTGCTGATGGCCCTGTTCTTCCAAGCCGTCCAAGCAGACGACGCCGTCACCGCCGGACTAAAGGTCCTCGCGATGCCGGCGACCGCGGTCATCGCCTCCACCGGATCGGGCTTCCTGCAACGCGGCATCGACCCCCGCACCATCGCCGCACTCGCCTCCGCACTGACGACCCTCGGCCTGCTCATCCTGCTGATCGCGGTGTCGCCGCACACCGGCTACTGGCCGATCATGCTGGGCCTGATGCTCATGGGCGCCGGATCGGGCGCCTTCCTCCCCGCCAACGCCACAGCCCTGCTGCAGGCCCTGCCCTCCCACCGCCTCGGCATCGTCAACGCGATGCGCCTCATGATCATGAACATCGGGATCGTCATCAGCACCGCACTGACCTTCCCCATCATCACCGCCCCCGTACTGGCGCCCCTGCGCGACCACGTCTTCGCCGGAACACTGTCACAGATCTCCACGTCGGGCGTGGCCCAGCTCGTCACCGGCTACCGGTACGCCCTCGCGCTGATGGCGACCCTCTCGGCCCTGGCCATGCTCTCCTGCTACGCCGCACGCCGCGCCGGCCGGACGACGTCGTATCACCTATGACGTATGCACTTCACACATCAACCGGGCCATGTCAGCGCCGCAGACATAGACAGCGTGGTCCATGCCGTGAGGAAGCGCCCCGTACCACCGCGGCGACCTTCGCGCCGGCCGGCTCCCCGAGCGGGAAAGCTGACGCAGGGGTCTGGTCGGCGGACAGCCGTGCGCGTTTGTGTGACACTCGCTTCGGGCTCGGGCCGTCCCGTGCGCCGGTGGCTTCGTGCTCCTTGAGGGGGGTGTCGTGCCGCGGTGGGAGAAGGTCACGATCGCCACGGTTCTTCCCCTGGCCGCCGGGGCTCTGGCCTGGTGGGTGTGCGCGATGGTCGGTGTCGACCCGAACGCGGCCGGGATCGTGGTGAGCCTGGTCGTGCTGGTGCCCGGGACGCCTCTGGTCATCTGGGCCGGTCAAACGGAGGATCCTCCCGCCCGGGGGCCGCGCCCGGTGCCCGCCGCCATCGGTGACGTCCCGCGCGAGCCCAGGGCGTTCCAGCCGCGTGCCGATCTCCTGGCGGGGATCGAGGAGGTGTTCCGCGACGGCGGAGCGGCGGCGGTCTGCGCTCTGGTCGGGGCGAGGGGCGTCGGGAAGACCCAGGTCGCCGCGGCGTACGCCAGGGACCGTGCCGACCGGGGAGTGCCGGTCGCCTGGCTGCATGCCGAGACCGCGGGGCAGCTGACCGCGTCGCTGCACCTGATGGGGGCCGAGCTCGGGCTCCGGGGCGCGGCCGATGACTCCTCGGCGGTCGTCCGCAAGCTCAGGGCCTGGCTGGAGGACCGGCGCGAGCCCTACCTCGTGGTGCTGGACAACGCCGACGATCCCGACGCGTTGGCCCCCTTCCTGCCCGCACGGGGCGCCGCCCGGGTGCTGATCACGACGAACGACCTCGCCTTCGAGCGGATCGCTGCACCGCTGCCGGTCGCCCGGTTCACCGCCGGCGAGGCCCGGCGGTACCTGCGCGACCGGGTCGGCGCGGCCGGCGACGCGGAGCCGGTCGGTGAGCTCATCGACGAGCTGGACCGGCTCCCGCTGGCGCTTTCGATCGCGGCGGCCGCGCTCGTCGGCCCGCCGCGCGTGGGGTACGCCGCCTACCTGGCGCGGGTCCGTTCCACCCCGGTGGACGTCCTGCTGGACCGGCCGAGAGGCGAACCGTATCCGCGCGGGGTCGGGCAGGCGATCGCGCTGGCGCTGGACGGGGTCGGCGCGCGGGCCCGCGGGCTCCTCGGCGAGCTGGCGGTGTTCTCGCCGTCGGGCGTGAGGGCGGACATGCTGGGCCCCGAGGCCGCCGACGCGCTGGCCGAACTGGGCGCGGTGTCGCTGGTGGCCTTCTCCCAGGACGGATCGACGGTGCTGGTGCACCGGCTGGTACGCCGGGTCGTCCGGGACGAAGCCGCCCGCGACGGCACCCTGGCGTCGCTGATCGAGGCCGCCGCCCTCCGGCTGGTGTTCGTCGAGCGGATCGCCGACGAGGACACCGGCCGGGAATTGCCCACGATCCTCGCGGTGGACGAGCACGCCGCCGCTCTGTGGGAGTCGTTGGAGCCGCTTCTGGACGAGGACGCCGCGCACGCTCGCGCCGCAGCCGAAACGCTGTTCAAGATCCGGCATGTGACCGCGGAGCATCTCCTCTACCTCAATGACGGGACTCGCGCCGTCCCGGTCGCGCGGGCCGTCGTTGAAGGGCGGCAGCGGGTCCTGGGTCCGGACCACCCCGAGACCCTGGACGCCGTCTACACGCTGGCGCACGCTTACGAGTTCGCAGGTCAGGCGGTTGCGGCCGTGGACCTGTTCGAGGATCTCGCCGCCCGGTGGTCCCGGATCCGGGGCGAGGACGCGCCCGAGGCGTTGCGTGCCCGGGCGGGCCTGGCTTCGGCGCTCACCACGGCCGGCCGCGCGGACGGGGCGGTCCGGCTTCTCGAGACCGTCGTCGCCGCCCAGTCGCGGACGCTGAGCGCCGACCATCCCCACCTGCTCGCGTCGCGCTTCTTCCTCGCGTTCGCGCTGGTGGAGGCCGGGCGGCCGGACCGGGCGGCGGAGCTGTTCGAGGCGCTCGTCGCCGACAGGGCGCGGCTGCTGGGCGCCGACCATCCTGAGGCGCTCGTCGACGAGGGACGGCTGGCCTGGGCCTACTACCACGCGGGACGGTTCGAGGAGGCGGTCGCCGTGTACGAGCACGTCCTGCCGCGCCAGGAACGCGTCATCGGGGGCGACCACCCCGACACCTTGATCACCGTGCACGGTCTCGCGTCGGCCTACGAAGCCGTCGGGCGGACGGCGGAGGCGCTCACCCGCTACGAGCACGCCGTGCTGGGGCTGGAGGCCGTGCTCGGGCCCGACCAGCCCCTCACGCTCAGCGCCGCCCGCGACCTGGAGCGAGCCCGCCGGCTCACCGCACCCGGCTGACCGGCCGTCCGCTCTCAAGAGGCAGAAAGTGCGGGACCTGCACCGTCCTCAAGCCGGCGATCTCCACCGGCGCGCCCAGGACGGGGAAGAGCGCCCGCCGACCCTCGCACCTGCCACCTGCGCGGAGGCGAGTTCGGGCGAGCACGGTGTTGAGCCGGCCCGCTTCAGTTCACTCCGCAGCGCGGCGAGCGACACGGCCCCGACGAGCACGGTCCCGTCCGGGAACCTGAAGACCGGCACCTGCGGTCCGGATGCTCGCACGGACGGCGCGGGTTCGGCGCGGGGCGGCCGCTCGCCGTCGTTCTCGCCGTTCCAGCGGACGCCGATGACGGACGCCAGGTCCCGCAGCACGTCCGTGTCGGCGACGTCCAGACCGTCGGTGAAATGGGCGCGGTACAGGAGGGCTGCCATGTCCTCGGCGGTGCCGCGCGCGGCCGCCAGCGCGATGAGCCGGTGGGCGCGGGCGGTGTCGGCGGGCACGATCCGGTCGGGGTTCAGCACCAGGCCCTCGACCGCCGCCGCCCGTGCGATCTGCTCGGGCCACGCGGCGGGGCCGCGCCGGCGATGACCGCGGCCCGGCGGCGTTCCCGCTGGGGAGACCGCGGGCTGGTACGGCCTGAAGACGACCTCCAGTTCGCCGCCGCCCGCCCGGTGCTCCTCGGCGGCCCGCTGGAAGCGGGCGTAGCCGAGCGCCGACCACACGCAGGCGATGTCGTGGGTGAACTCAACTTTCATGGGGCTCGTCCCTCACTGGCGGCACGGATCGTTCCGTGCCGCCTCAGCATGCACGCCGCCGCCCACCCAGTCAATACGGAACGTTCCGTGCCGCCTGAGGGCTATGCTGTCCGCATGTCACCGAGACGTCCCGAGCGCCGCAGCGAAGAGGCCGCCAACGCCGTCATCAAGGCCGCCATGGACCTGTGCCAGGAGGTCGGGTACCGGAAGGTCAGCATCGAGGGCATCGCCGCGCGCGCGGGCGTCGGCAAGAACACGATCTACCGCTGGTGGCCGTCCAAGGCCGCCGTGCTGCTGGACGGCCTGCTGTCCACCTGGAAGATGGACGCGTCCTTCCCGGACACCGGTGATTTCGTCGCCGATATCAAGGCGCAGATGGCGGCGGCCTCGCGCATCCTCGGCGACCCCGCCGTCTTTCCGCATTACCGCGCCCTGATCGGCGAAGCGCAGCACGACCCCGACCTGCACCGGGCCTTGTGGGACACCTTCATCGGTCACCTTGCGGCCGCCGCCGCGGAACGCATCAAGAGCGCGCAGCGCCAAGGCCAGGTCCGTTCCGACGCCGACCCGGTCCTTGTCACCGAACTGCTCTATGGCGCCGCCTACTACCGCCGACTGCTCACCCCGCGCATCGCCGACACCGAACACATCAACGCCATCGTCGACCTCGCATTCACCGGCCTCGCGCCCAAGGCGGAGTGACAGGACCGCGGTCGCGGACGGGCAGATCGGCGTCTGTGGCAGGGCCGGAGCGAGCTCTCCTCGCTTCCGGACATGATCTACGCCGGCGGTGTCACCTGGGCGCGACTTTCCCATAGGGAACGGATTTCGCTGATCTTCAGGCGCGCAAGCACGATCTCTGCCCTGCGCCGACCTGCGCCGTCGCCGAATTGGCCGATGTCCTTCGGCACTTTCTGACCGATAGTGGCCTGCCCCGCTGCCTGTAGTCGCCGCCCCGCCGCAACCGCCGCACACGTGAGCCGGCGTTCTACCGCCGTCGACGTTCGGTATCGGATCGGCGCATGGCGGCTTTTTGCGGCACAATGATCGGGCTGGATGCGGACGGAATGACACAGGCTGGCACCGAATGCACCGCTCCCCTACAACTCTTCATCCGCAGGATGTCGAACCGTGAGATCGGCCCTTTCCCCACGGCGCCATCCGGGGTGGACGCGACAACCGGCGCTGTGCTGCAGAAAGACCCCATCGAGTCGGAGAGCTGGCTCCATGATCTTGTTCGCGGTAGTGCGCCTCCCGAACCGGGCCCCGGCGCGAGCCGGCGCGGTGCTCGCGACGCGGCCGGCCGGGCGAGCCGACCGGACGGGGGCGACCCGATGAGCGAGCCGGCCGAGATCTCGGTGCTCGTCGTGGACGACGACTTCCGGGTGGCGGAGGTGCACTCGCAGCTCGTCCGGGCCGTGCCCGGGTTCCGGGTGGCCGGACGGGCCGGGTCCGCCGCCGAGGCGCGCGCCATGGCGGCCGAGTTACGGCCCGACCTGGTGTTACTGGACGTCTACCTGCCGGACGAGTCGGGGCTGAACCTGCTGGGCCAGCTGGAGGCCGACGTCATCCTGGCCACCGCGGCGGCCGACGCCGAGTCGGTGCGCACCGCGCTGTCGGGCGGCGTCTACCACTACCTGATCAAGCCGTTCACCGGGGCCCACCTGGCGGAGCGGCTCACCGCCTACCTGCGGTTCCGCAAGCAGATCGGGGTCAGCGGGCACCTGAGCCAGGCCGACATCGACGAGGCGCTGCGCACGCTGTACGGCGCGCCGGGGACCCCGCGGCCCGCGAAGAGGGGCCACGCGCAGATCACCAGCCAGCTGGTGATGGAGGCGCTGGAACGCTCGGACGGCCCTCGCTCCGCCGCCGAGATCGGCACGGAGATCGGCATCTCGCGCACCACCGCCCAGCGCTACCTGGCGTCCCTCGCCCAGGCGGGAAAGGTCCGGGTCACCCTCCGTTATGGAAGCACGGGACGGCCCGAGCACGAGTACGCCTGGCGGCCCGATCAAGCGCGCTGACCCGAGACCGTGAATCTGGCCGAAAGCCCCAAGAAGCCCCCGGGTCAGCGCGAGGGAGCGGGAGCGCCCTGGGCCGGTGGCCGCAGCGAGCGGAAGCCGGTCCTGATCCGGAGCCAGGCGTCCGCGGCCGCCTCGCTCCCCGACCTTTCGGCCAGGACGGCGAGGTGGCAGTCGATCGCGTCCACCGCCCAGGCCGAGTGGCCGGTCGCCACGTTGTCGATGGTGTTGTGGACGTCGGCGTAGCGGCTGCTGAACCCGTAGGTGCGCAGCGCGGCCCGGTCGCGCCGGTAGGTTCCGCCGACCCCGGACAGCTCCATCGCCAGGTTCAGCCCGAGCGTCTCCGGCAGGAACGTGCGGGGGAACCGGCTGAGCGCCAGCCAGTAGACCGGCAGCTCGAACGACTCGTCGCGGAAGCCCGGCCATTCCGCGAACTCGCGCGACGCGGTCGGCGGCAGGTCGAAACCCATCTCGCGCATGAGGTCGCGGTAGATGAGCGGGTGGTTGAGCGGCAGCTCGCCGTTGCCCAGCTCGTCCCAGTACGTGGCGAACAGGACGCGGCCCAGGTCGCCGACCGCGTGCCGGTGGTCGGTGAAGCCGCCGAGCCAGCCGCCGTCGATCAGGTTGAGCGGTGCGAGCTGGAGGAAGGTGTCGATGACGCTCTCGCGGGGCGGGACCGCCAGGCTCTCCCCCGCCCGGAACTGCTCGTCATGCCGGTCGTGCTGCTCGCGCAGCCAGTGGCGCAGCGTGCCGGGCTCCCATCGCCGGGGCGGGCTCTTCATCCGTTCGATGCCCGCCCGCGAACGTTCCAGCCATCCGCGCGCGTAGTCGAGCGCGTAGCCGCGGATGGCGGGCGAGTCGTCCCGCTGGAGCAGCCTTCGGTACGCCTCCCGCACCGTCGCGGGAGCGGCTTCGGAAGCGGCTTCGGAAGCAGCCTCGGGAGCGGCCTCGCGCACCACTGCGCGCTCCGGCGCACTGGGGGCGACGGACAGCGCAGCGGGCGCCGGGGCGGCGGCTTCCGGTGCCGCCGTTTCGCCGAGGGACGCGATCCAGCGCCTGATGACGGCCAGGTCCTCGGGCGAGAAGACGCGGAACATCGGACCGCCCGCGCCGATCAGATCGCGCAGCAGCGGGCTGGCGTCCGGACGGCCCGGCCGGACGAGCCTGCTGCGTGCCAGCGCCCCGAGCATCTGGTCGGCGCCGGCGCCGAACCACTCGGCGAGCGTCCTGCCCTCCAACCGGTAGTCATGGTGGTACGCGCTCGCTTCGCGTGCGCGGTGCCGCAGCAGTTCCGCCATCTCGAAAGCGGGATCGAGCGCCCGGCCGCTCAGGTCGTACAGCTCGTCGCTCCACGCCCGCAGTTCGTCGAGCGTCCAGCGGACGGCCCTCCACGACCGGTCGTCACCGGGGTTCTCCCCCAGGTACGTCCGGACCGCCGCCAGCGACCGGTCGGCCGACGCGCCGAGGTCCAGCGCCGACCAGGTCCGCGCCGTGGCGGCGGACCGGTCCAGACCGTCCCGGACGGCGTGCAGCGGCGGCAGCACGCCGACCCAGCGCAGGCACAGGTCGGCTCCGAGGAGTTCGGGGGCGAAGGCGGCCGGGTAGCGGCTCGCCGCCAGCAGCAGTGCCGCCAGGCGAAAGCTCCGGTCGGCGATCTGCAGGTCGGTGGCAAGCCGGTCCTCCGGCACGATCCGCCCGGCGAGGCCCGCGCCCTCCATCAGCCGCCGGTAGCGCGCCGCGCGGTCCTCGCCGGGCCGCCCGGCTCCGACGTCCTCGGCGTACAGCGCGAGGACGTCCATGCTCAACTGCCGATCGGCGTCACCGGCGCCGACGAGCCATTGCAGCCATGCTCCGGCTTTCAGCGCGAGCGGAGCGCAGTTCAGCACGATCCGGCGGACCGCAGGCAAGCCGGTGCACGCCCGAAAGCGAGACGTCTGCGCGCGGGCCCATTCGGTGATCTCGTGCCGAAGGCCGTCCGGGTCGAGACGGCCCGGACCCGGAGCTATCAGCTCGCGCACCTGGTTCTGGACCGGGCCCGGCCAGAACTCGCGCTCCGGGTCGTCCGCCCACAGGTACAGCGCGCGAAAGGCGGCGGGGTCGTCGCCGCCGAGGTCCGGGGGGTTCACAGCAGCTCCGTGTTCGCCATCGGCCGCTCGCTGGTGCGGCCGCGAGTGTCGAAGAGGAAACGTGCGTGCTCGCCGAGCAGGGAGGCGGTGTACACGCTGTGGTCGGTGACCAGGAGGGTCAGATCGGCGGTCCGCAACGCGTCCGGCAGGTCCGCCACGCGGGACATCCGCAGGTCACCGACCTGCCAGGTCGCGACGTACGGGTCGTGGTAGGACAGCTGCGCACCGTGCCGGGCCAGCTGCTCGGCGATCCGCCGCGCGGGGGATTCGCGCTGGTCGGCGACGTCGGCCTTGTAGGTGACGCCCAGCAGCAGGACCCGCGCACCGCGCAGCGCCATGCCCCGGTTGTTGAGCAATTGCTGCGCACGGTGCACCACGTACCGCGGCATCCCGGTGTTGATCTCCTGCGCCAGCTCCACGAACCGGAACGAGTACCCCAGCGTCCGGACCTTGTAGGAGAGGTAGTTGGGGTCGATCGGGATGCAGTGCCCGCCGACGCCCGGGCCGGGGAAGAACGACTGGAACCCGAAGGGCTTGGTCCCGGCGCAGGAGATCGCGTCCCACAGGTCGATGCCGAGTTCGTTGCAGAACACGCTCATCTCGTTCACCAGCGCGATGTTGACGTGCCGGTAGGTGTTCTCCAGCAGCTTCGCCATCTCGGCCTCGCGCGTGCCCTTGGCGAGGACGACCGTCTCGACGAACTTGCCGTAGAAGGCCTCGGCCGCGGCGGCGCAGGCGGGCGTGTACCCGCCCACGATCTTGGGCGTGTTGGCGACACCGTACCGGCCGTTACCCGGATCGATGCGCTCCGGCGAGAAGGCCAGGTGGAAGTCCTCCCCCGCGGTCAGCCCGGACTCCTCCAGGATCGGCCGGACGACCTCCTCGGTCGTTCCGGGGTAGGTCGTGGACTCCAGGACGACCAGGGTCCCGCGGCGCAGATGGGCGGACACCCGCCGTGCCGCGCCGCGCACCGCCGTGAGGTCCGGGCCGCCCTCGGGCGCCAGCGGCGTCGGCACGCAGATGACGATCGTCTGCGCCGCGCCCAGCACCGCGGGATCGCCGGTGGCCGTGAACCCCGCCCCGAGCATCGCGGCCACGTCGGCGTCCGTGACGTCGTCCACGTGGGAGCGGCCCGCCGCCAGGCCGGCGACGACGGCGGCGTCCCGGTCGAGGCCGCCGGCGGTGAGCCCGGCGCGGCACGCCTCCCGCGCCAGCGGCAGGCCGACATAGCCGAGACCCACGACGACCAGGTCCATGGTCGAGGCTCCTTCCCCGGGTTCCCGCGATCGCACGGCGGTCACACGATGACCCGGCTGGACGGCGACTCGCGCATGTCGCGCGACGTCCGCAGGTCCCGGGTGACCAGCGTCTTCTTCAGCCAGCGGTCCGTCCCGTCGAAGCGCGCGCTGAACGCCGCCCGGCCGTGCACGGCGAGGTAGTTGTCGACGATCAGCAGCGTCCCGGGGTCGATCTCGAGGCGCTGCTGCACCCGATTCAGCTCGTCGATCAGGCGCCGCAGCGCCGCCTCGGCGGCCGGGTCGCCGTCCGCGCAGCGCATGAAGTACGGGTCGATCCGCAGGTACGGCGAGTCCTGCGCGCCGAACAGGACCGGGACGGCCTCGGGCTCCTCGCGCATCTTGCGGGCGCGCAGCAGGCTCGGATGACCGGGATGGATCTCGGCCATCTGCCTCAGGTGCTCGTTGTCCGGCATGATGTGGAACAGCGGGCGGCGGAGGATCTCCATGTCCGCCTCGTCCAGCCGGACGTCCCGGATCGAGGAGACCAGGGTCGGCACCCGGTCGTGGTTGCGCATGCCGAACAGCAGCAGGTAGTCGCAGCGGTAGGGGTGGAAGCCGTCCTCGGTGTGCCACTCCAGGAGCACCTGGCCGTGGCCGCTCTGCTCGGACTCGTCGCCCTGGATCGGGACGACGTTGTGGATGAGCCGGCCGCCCTGCAGGGTGGACCAGCTGAAGGTGTCGCCGGTCAGGCACATCGCGAACAGCGCGAGGACGAACTCCTCGCGGCGTCCGCGCGCCTGCTCGGCGGCCTGCGCCCAGTTCGCGGGGGTCGGCCCGATCGCCCGGTCGCTGACGGGCCAGCCGCGCACCATGCCGAAGGCCGCCCGTTCGTGCAGGCAGAACTCGGCCAGGAAGCGGCGCACCCCGTGCGGGACCATCGCGGTCAGTTCCCAGGCCTGGTCGAAGAACCGCGGCGCGGCGGGGTCGATGTCCAGCGCATCGATCTTGTCGATCAGTGCTTCGAGCTCGCCGATGTCGGCCAGGGACATCGAGTACGAGACGGGTTCGTCCATCGTCGTCCTTTCCTTCGCTGCGTCACTGGAGGGGGGTGCCGAGCCGTCGCAGTTCGGCGGCGATCCTGCGGGCGGTGTCGCCTGCGGACACGTGCGGCACGGGATCGCCGAAGCGGTCCCGCAGCAGCGCCGTGACCAGGGCGGGGCCGTACCGGGAGCCCGCCCACGCGGGGACCTCGGCCGTCAGGTCGGCGGCCGTGCCGGCGCCCGGCAGGGAGCCGAGCAGGTCGAGCACGGCGTGCTGCAGGGGGGTGCGGGGGGCGGCGGACGCGCCGCCGCGCGCGGGAGGCCGCGGCGGGGGCAGGGCCGCGCGGTTCAGTTTCCCGTTGCGGGTGCGCGGCAGGTGCGGGAGGCGGATCCACACGCCCGGGACCATGTGGGCGGGCAGCCGGCTCCCCGCGAACGCGGTCAGCTCCGCGTCGGCGACGGACGGGCCGGCGGTGGCGACGTAGGCGACCAGCCGCATGTGGTCGCCCACCCGGGCGGGCACGACCGCCGCCTCCCGGACGCGCGGATGCCGCTGCAGCGCGGCCTCGACCTCGCCGGGCTCCACCCGGTAGCCGCGGATCTTCACCTGCTGGTCGATCCGGCCGAGGAAGTCGACGGTCCCGTCGGGACGCCAGCGGACCATGTCGCCGGTGCGGTACAGCAGGCCCTCGCCGAACGGGTTCGCCACGAAGCGCTCGGCGGACGCCTCGGGCCGGCCGAGGTAGCCGCGGACGGCCACCCCCGCCCCGCCGATGCACAGCTCCCCCGGGACGCCGATCGGCAGCGGGTTCAGGCCGTCGTCCAGGACGAACGCCAGCGCGCCCGCGACCGGCCTGCCGATCGGCACCCGCCGCCCGGCCGTCCCGGACGGGCGCTCGCAGGTGTGGCACAGCGCCCAGACGGTGGCCTCGGTCGGCCCGTACTCGTTGATGAGCACCGCGTCGCCGGTGACGTCGAAATGGCGGGCCGGCAGCCCGGGCGGGCAGGCCTCGCCCGCGACGACGGCGCAGCGGATCCCGGCGAGGACGTCGGGCGCTGCGTCGAGCACGGCCGCGTACTGGGCGGGCACCCCGTCGAAGTGCGTCACCCGTTCCCGGTCGGCGAGCTTGGCCAGCGACCAGGGGTCGGTCACCTCGTCGTCGGTCGGCAGCACCAGCGTCCCGCCGCGGCTGAGCGTCAGGTAGATCCCGGCGCCCAGGGCGTCGAACGCGGGACCGGCGAGGGCGAGGTAGGAGTCGTAGGGGCCGGGGAAGACGGAGTACCGGGCCGCCGTGGAGTTCACGATCTGCCGGTGCTCCACCTGGACGCCCTTCGGCGCGCCGGTGGAGCCGGAGGTGTAGATGACGTACGCCAGGTCCGCCTCGTTGACGGCGACCGGCTCATCGAGGCCCGGCGCGCCGGCGGCGTCGAGCCGGGCGATCAGCTCGCCGGTGACGATCGTGCCGGCCTTCGCGTCCGCCCGCATGAACTCCAGCCGGTCGGGCGGGTAGCCGGGGTCGAGGGGCAGGTAGGCGGCGCCCGCCTTGAGCACGCCGAGGAAGCCGGTGACCAGGTCCGCGGACCGGCCGATGCCGACCCCGACGACCTCCTGGCGGCGCACTCCGGCGTCCAGCAGGTACCGGGCGAGCCGGTCGGAGCGGCGGTCCAGGTCCCGGTAGGTCAGCCGGTCGTCGCCGCAGACCACGGCGGTCGCGTCCGGCGGGCCGTCGACGATCTCGTGCAGCGCGCGGCCGTCGCCCGCGGCCGGGGCGGTGGCGCTGAAACCGGTGAGGATGGTCGTCCGTTCGGCGGGTTCCATGAGCGGCAGCGCGCCCAGAGGTGTGTCCGGCGCCGCGCCCATGACCATGCGCATCTGCGCCACGATCCGTTCGACGGTGCCGGCCGAGAGCCGGCGCGCGTCGTAGGCGGCATGGGCGGGGCCGACGGCGAGCGTGGACCCGACCGGCCCGTGCGGCGGGACGTGCGGCGTCAGCGTCAGTCCGTTCGCGTGGACGGGGGCGTCCCGCACCGCGTCCATCAGCCGCAGGCTGGGAATGAGGCGGACCCTGGACTCCTCCATGGCCCGTTCGAGCGTCCCGGCGTGCCGTGCCGCTGCGGCCCTGGCCTCGCGCGCCCGCCGGGTCAGCTCGCCGAGCGGTGTCCCGGCGTCCACCTCCAGCCGGACCAGTCCCTCGGGCACCCCGATGGCCAGGTCGGTCAGCCTGGTCCAGCGCCAGGCGACGACCGCGAGCGCGGCGAGCAGCAGACCGTCGTCCGCGCCGGCGGGTGCGTCGCCGAAAGCGAGCACTCCGGCGGGGCCGGTGTCCTTGGTGGCGTCGCCGTCCTCGGGCAGCCGGGGGTCGACGGCGTCGGCGAGCTTCTCGGCCCAGTGGTCCAGGTCGGCGAGCGTGGCGTCGCGGTCGTCCGGAGGCGCGCCGGTCGCCAGCGCATGGACGAAGTCGTCCGGTGTGCCCCACATCGCGGGCACGGTGGCGGTGACGACGCCGTCTTCCAGCCTGGCCGACGGCGTGGCCGGGAAGCCGCCCTCCGGCTCGGTGGCGGGACCGGTCGCGAGGTCGTGCAGGAGCGCGGTGAGCCGGCTGAGGCGGGCGCGGTCGGCGCCGCCCGTGACGTCCACGGTGAAGTTGATGTCGTGCCAGGGACCGGACGGGTCGAGGACCCGCTGCTCCCACAGCCGTCTGCGCCGGGCGCTCACCGGTTCACCCCCTGGCTCGCCGTGCCGGTCGCCGTCCCGTTCGCGGCGGCGACGGGCTCCCGGTCCGCGAGCCCGGAAAGGAAACCGGCCATCGCGTCCGCGAGCGCGTCGGCGTAGCCCGCGGACACCGCCTCGCGGCGCCGGCTCACCCGCAGGCGCCCGCCGGGCAGGAGCTCGACGAGAAGGCCGGTGTCGAGCTCGTCGGTGTCGACCCACACGTGCCGGGCGCGGACCCCGGGCACGTCGAGCATCGGTTCGGGGTTGTCCTGAACCGAGACGACCGTGTCGTAGGGGGGCCGCAGCTTGGCCAGGCGCGCTATCTCGTGCACCGGGACGTCCGGATGGCGCAACGCCTCGACGAGCGCCTCGCGCGCCGCGCCGAGCGCCGGCGCGCGCAGCCGGACGCAGGTCATCTCGATCATGCAGGCGACCGCGCGCTCCGCCGCCGCGTCGCCGCGCCGCGCGACCGGCAGGCCGACGACGACGTCCGTCCGGCCGGTGAGGTCGGCGACCGCGTGCGCGTAGGCGGCGAGCGCCGCGACCGTCGCGGTGGTCCCCCGGGACCGGACCGCCGCCGTGAGGGCCGCCTCGTCGAACCGCCGGACGGTCGCGGCGAGACCGCCGGACGGTCCCGTCCCGGGCGGCGGCTCCACCGCATTCGCCCCGGTGAGCGCGGTGCGCCAGTACGCGCGCTGCTCGGCGAGATCGTCCGGCGCGGGCGGACGGTACCCGGACGCCAGTTCGGCGAGGCCCGGCGCGGGACCGCCGAACCGCGGCTCCCGCCCTTCGGCCCGCGCCCGGTAGGCGGCCGACAGGTCGCGGGCCAGCACGGACGCCGCCCGCGCGTCGAACGCGATGTGGTGGACGACGATCCCGAACCGGCCCGGCGCGAGCGCGGCCCGCCACACCCGGCCGTCCTGGATGTCCAGCGGGGCGATGAGCGCGGGAAGGACGTCCCCGGGACGCGCCACGGTGATCAGCTCGACCTGCGGCGGCCGGCCGGCCGGGCGCACCGCGACCGGCGCGTCCAGCACCGTGTACCGGCTGTGCAGTGCCTCATGGCGCGCGTTCACGTCATCGAGCGCCTGCTGCATCGCCGCGGCGTCGAGGGCGCCGTCGAGGTCCCAGACGATCGGGCAGAGCGCGGTGAGGTCGTCGGGGTCCATCTGCTGCGCGACGAAGAAGCCCAGCTGGGACGGCAGCAGCGGGACGGCGCCGTCCGACGCGTCCCGCCGGTCGCTCTCACCGGACGGGGCGCCACCGGTACGCGGACGACCGGCGATGAGGGCGGTGAGGCCGGCGGGCGTGGGCGACTCGAAGACGGCGGAGAGCGGCACCGGCGTGCCGAGCGCCGCCGCGAGCCGGCCGCTGAGGCGCCCGGCGGCGAGCGAGTCGCCGCCGAGGGAGAAGAAGTCCGCGTCCGGCGGCACGCTCGGAAGGCCCAGCACGTCCGCGAAGACGGCGGCGACGCGTTCGGCGTCCGTGCCGGCGCCGTCGAGGGCGGGTGCGGGCCGCGCCGCGGCACGAGCCGCGCCGGACCCGGCCGCGGACTCGACCAGCGCTGTGTGGTCCAGCTTGCCGTTGCCCGTCAGCGGGAACCGGCCGACGTGCTCGGCGCGGGCCGGGACGAGGTAGCCGGGGAGCCGGTCCCGCAGGTCGGCGAGCACGTCCGCGCCGTCGCGGTCGCCGGTGAAGAACAGGGCGAGGCCGGTGGCGCGGCCGTCCGGCCCGTCGACCGGCACGACGGCGGCACGGGTGACGCCCGGGAGGCGTTCGGCGGTGTGCTCCACCTCGGCGGGCTCGATCCGGTGGCCGCGGATCTTCACCTGCCGGTCGGTGCGCCCGGCGTAGTGGTAGAGGCCGTCGGGCGTGCGGTGCCCGCGGTCCCCCGTCCGGTAGGCGGGGACGGCGCGTCCGCCGATCGTCAGTTCGGTGAACCGCTCGGACGTGCCGGCCGGATCGCCGAGATAGCCGAGGGCCAGGCCGTCGCCGCTGACGCAGATCTCCCCGTCCACCAGGTGCACGGACGTGCCCGGGACGGGCACGCCGATCGGCACCCGTCCCCCGGCGGAGTCGGCCGCGGTGAAGCGGTGCGTCGTCGTCAGGATCCCGTTCTCGGCCGGTCCGTAGAGGTTGATCAGGGCGATGTCCGGGTGCCGCGCGACGAAGGCGGCGACATGCCCGGGCGAGAGCTGCTCGCCGCCGACCGCGACCTGCCGGAGGCCGGTGAACGCCCCGGCGTCCTCCTCCACGTGCAGGTTGAACACCGAGGTGGCGAGCACCAGCGAGTCGGCGCCGTGCTCGGTCACCAGCTCGCGGAGCCGGCCGGGGGTGAGGTACAGGTCCCGGACGGCGACCAGGGTGCCACCGGAGCACAGCGTGCTCCACAGCTCCAGCGACATCGCGTCCCAGGGGACCGCCGCCGCCAGCGGCATCACCACGGGCGCGGTCAGGTCGAGATGGCCGGCGCGCGGGATCAGGCGGCCGATCGCCCGGTGCGGGCACAGCACCCCCTTGGGCTCGCCGGTGGATCCCGAGGTGAACAGCACCACCGCCGGGTCGTCCTCCCGCACCTCCGGACGGGCCGGAGCGGCGGCGGCCCGGCCCCGCGCGCGCAGCTCGGGCAGGGTGCGGGCGTCCACCTCGACCGGTGCGCCGAGCAGCTCGGTGATCCGGGCGACGCGCGCCGGGGGCCACGCCACGTCGAGCGGGGAGTACGCGGCGCCGCTCTTGAGGATGCCGAGGGCCCCGATGACGAGGTCGGCGGACCGGGGCAGCCGCAGCGCGACCCGGTCGCCGCGGCCGGTGCCGTGCGCGGCCAGCCCGGCGGCGACCTCGTCCGAGGCGGCGTCGAGCTCGGCGTAGGTCAGGGCGCGGCCGCCGTCCAGCACGGCCGGCCGGCCGGGGTGCGCGCGGGCGTGCCGGCCGAACAGCCCGGTCAGGGTGCGGGACACGGGTCAGCCCGCCACGACGGCGGCGAGCCGCCCCAGCACCGGGTTGTCCCGCAGGTCCTGGTAGGAGAAGGACAGGCCGGCATGGCGCGCCTTGCCGATCATGGTGACGCCGAGCAGGCTGTCGCCGCCCAGCTCGAAGAAGTCGTCGTCGGCGGTGACGCCGTCGACCTCCAGGACCTCCTCCCACAGCTCGCTGAGGGTCTGCAGCACCGCCGGGTCGGCCTGGGACACGGACATATCGGACTCCTTGCCTTGTTCGCGGAACACTCCGGCCGCGCGGGAACCACCGCGGGCCGGGCGGGGGGGATCGATCGGGTCGGCGGGACGGTCGGCTGAACGGTCGGCTGGACGGAGGAGCCGGGCGGGTCAGGGATGCTGCCTGGTGGAGCGCGGGACGCTGCGTCCGGCCAGGTGGACGAGGTTGAGCATCCGGTTGGTGAGCCGCACCTGCGGGGACGACCCCGGCACCGGGCGCGCCATGTCCCGGAGCGCGTCGCGCACCGGCAGCGGGCGCGCGTGGTGCCCGGACCCGTAGGCGTCCCGCAACGCGCGCAGCAGCCCCTTGCCGTTGCGGTGGACGATCACCATCGAGGGCGCGAAGTGCACCCCGAGGCCGAGCCGGGACAACCCGCTCACCAGGTCGTTGTCGCTGCCGGGGACGTTGACGGCGGTGCCGCGGGCGGCCAGGAAGTGCTCCCGCCAGACCGCGCTGTTGCCGCCGGCGAAGAAGGTGACCCGCTGACCGGGCCCGAGGCCCCGGTAGCGCTCCAGGTAGCGGGACTGGCGGGCCTCCGAGAGCAGCCCGGCGTCGAACGGCAGCACCCGCCCGGTGACGGCGCCGCGGTCGGGCGTCAGCTGCGCGGCGATCTCGGTCAGCCAGTCCGCCCGGGGCAGCGCGTCGTCGTCCAGGAACGCCAGGATCGGCGAGCGCGCATGGTCGGCGGCGTGCGCGCGCGCCGGCGTCGCACCCATCGGCCGGTCGTTGCGCAGCACGCGCACCGGCAGGTCGCCGACCGCGACGGCGTCGGTGATCCGCGGCCGGGAGCCGTCGTCCACGACCAGCACCTCGTGCAGCAGCCCGCCGTCGCACTCGGCCAGCGCGATCAGGCAGCGGCGCAGATCGCGGTACCGGTCCCTGCTGGGAATGATCACGGTGATGGGTGCCACCATTGCCGTCTCCAATCGCGACACAGCCGCGGCCACGACTCCTCGCGGCCGACCGGCAGGTAGGTACGTCGGATGTCGTGCGGTGCCGCCGTCCAGGGAAGCGGCGGGGCCTTCACGGTGCCGAAGGCGAGGACGCCGTCCGGGACCGCGCCGGCCGCGGGGCGCAGGCCGTAGGGGTGGGCCAGCGGCGGAGCGGGGTCGCCCAGCCGGTCGCGGACCGCCGCCAGCGACCGGGTGATCTCCGTGCGCTGCTCGTCCGGCTCCAGGGCGGGGAGCTTGCGATGGGTCACGGTGTGGGAGCCGGCCCGGTGCCCGTCCGCCACGAGGTCCGCCACCTCGTCCCAGGTCATCGACCGGTCGGCGGCGGCGTCGGCGAGCCCGGTGATGACGAAGAACAGGGCCCGCACGCCGAGCCGGTCCAGCACCGGCAGCGCGTGGTCGAGGTTGTCGCGGTGCCCGTCGTCGAAGGTGACCAGGACCCGCGGCCCGGCCGGCGGGTCGAGGTCCGCGCGGACGTCGGCCGGGTCGAGCGCCGGGCCGTACTCGGCGAGGACCGTCTCCAGCCCGCGCTCGAACGCGCCGGGCGTCAGCGAGGTGTAGTGGTCGAGGGTGGGGTGGACGTGGTGGAAGTACAGCACCAGCGGCCAGCCGGGCGCCGCGCCCGCGGCCGCCTGCCGCACCTCGGGCGGCGTCTCCGGCGAGATCGGATCGTCGAGGACCGTCATCGGGCCCAGCCCAGCGCGGACGCGACCGACATCGGCACCGGGACGCCGTCCGCCCGGGCGGCGGCGGTGTTGCGGGCCTCCAGCTGGTCGGGAAAGTGCAGGTCGGGCGGGGCGTCCGGATAGCCGTCCAGCACCGCGTCGTGCAGCACGCCGAGGAGCTTGTCGGTCTGGTCCAGCCCGAACGCGCCGGGCGACATGCCGACGAACAGCTGCCCGCAGTTCATCGGCCGTGCGGGCTGGGCGCGCTGCTTGGCCACCAGCGGGCTGACCGTCTGGCCGCCCAGCATCCCGGCCAGCACCTCGGCGATCAGCGTGACGCACAGCCCCTTGTAGTCGCCGAACACCGGCACCGAGCCGCCGCGTTCCAGGTCGCCGGGGTCGAGCGTGGGACGGCCCGCCGCGTCCTGCAGCCAGCCCGCCGGGATCGGCTCGCCGCGCTGCGCGGCCGCCCGGATCTTCCCGATCGCGACGACGCCGGTGGCGAAGTCGACGACGAACGGCTCGTCCTTCTCCGTCGGCGTCACCATGCACACCGCGTTGCTGCCGAGGGTCGGCTTGACCGCGCCCGGCGCCGCCAGGCTCGGCCCGGAGACGTTGAGCAGCAGCCCGACGACGCCGTGCCGCTGGAACGGCCACCGGTAGGCGGCCATCATCCCGACATGGTTGTTGCTGTGCACGCCGACCGCGGCCACGCCGAGCCGGGCCGCCGTCGCGGCGCACCACTCGGCGGCCAGCGCCGCCGCGGGCTGCCCGAAGCCGCCCTGCGCGTCCACGCGGGCGGTCGCGCCCTCCTCGGTGAGGGCCGGCTCGGCGGCGGGGTCGACGCCGCCCGCCGCCACCCGCGCGAGGTAGGTGGGCAGGAGCCCGATGCCGTGCGAGTGGTGTCCGCGGACGTCGGCCTCGACGAGCACGTCCGCGACCAGCTCGGCGGGGTCGTCCGGGCATCCGGCCTCCCGCAGCGCGGCGGCCGCCTTGCGCTTCAGCTCGTCCGGCGCCATCCGGAGCTCGGCCGGCGCCGGAGCCGCCCGGTCCGCCCGGTCGGTGCGGTCTGCGCGGTCCGGGCGGGGCTCGGCGATCAGCATGCCCTTGGCCAGCCGCAGGACGACCTCGGCCGGGCGCGGCGCCCCGACGAAGTGCTCGTCGGCCGCGAGCAGCACCGGCGTCTCGCCGCGGGCCCGGCAGGACTCCAGCAGCTCTGCCAGCCGGTCCGGCGGCACCCGGTCGGCGTCGTCGATCACCAGCGCGTGGCCGTCGATCCGGCCGAACCGGGGCCGCAGCTCGCGGCGGAGCACCGCGGCGAGCGTCGACTTGCCCGCGCCCCGCGCACCGCGGATCACGACCGTGTCGCCGTCCGCGACCCGCAGGTCCGCGCCGCGCAGCAGGACCAGCTCGTCGCCCGGCCCGCCGACCGTCACCACCAGATCGCTGATCGTCAGCATGCCAGCTCCCGGGTGGTGGCCCGGACCCGGTCCAGGGCGCCGGCGAGCAGGCCGGCGATGCTGTCCGGCTCGTACTGGCCGGTGCTGTACTTGATGTGCAGCACGAGCCGGCCGTCGATGACGTCGCCCTCCAGCATCAGCGTGTAGGCCTCGGTCTGCCCCTGCGCCCGCCGCCGGCGGATCGGCTCGTCCGCCTCGCCGAGGTAGGCGCCCGGCCTGCTGTTGAGCCGGCCCATGTGCCCGCGGAAGTTGTAGCGGAGCGTGGTGGCGGGCAGGTCGTCCAGCCGGCCGCTGAAGAACCGCAGGGCGTCGAAGCCGAACATGCGGTCGGGGACGGCGCGGACATCGGCGGGGTCGAAGCGGTCGCGCGCCGTGAAGACGATCGGGAACGTGTTCTGCAGGTACCCGATCGTGTCGATGACGTCGATGCCCATGGGCGTCAGGTGGCGTCCGATGTGGTAGGCGTCGACGGCCACCGCGGGCAGGTCCCAGCGCGCCATCACCGCCTGGGCGGCGGCGTCCAGCAGCACGTCGCTCGGCCGCAGCGCGGCCTTGCGGCAGGCGGCGGCCAGCGCCGCGGTCACGTCGGCCTCCAGCTCGCCGCTGTCGATCCGCATCGTCGGCAGCGTGGCGTCCCCGTCGAGGTCGGGCGGGGGGTTGGCGACGCGGTCCCACGGCCGGTCCAGCCACCGGCCGGCGTCCTGCGCCGCCTCGTCGGACGCGGCCCATTTCTCGACGGCCGCGACGTAGTCGGCGGGCGCGGCGCACAGCGGGCCGGGCTCCCGGTCCCGCAGCGCGCGGTCCAGCTCGCCGCCGACCAGCCCCATCGAGAAGCCGTCGAGCGTGAGGTGGTGGACGGTGGCCAGCAGCCGTCCCGGTCCGTCGCCGAACGGGAAGTGGACGACGCGGAACACCTCGCCCTCGTCAGGGCGCAGCGTGCCCTGCAGCCGGGCGATCTCGTCCTCCATCGCGCCGGCGCGCCCCTGGTAGTCGGGCAGCTCTGCCTTCCGCAGCACGGTGCCGGCATCGGCCGGCCGCTCCTCGGCGGCCCAGCCGGCGGCGCCGCGCCGGTAGGCGGTGCGCAGCGCCGGGTTGCGCTCGACGACCCGCTGCACGGCGCGGGCGAGCGTCCCGTCCGAGAGGCCGGCGGGGACCGTGAACAGCGTGCCGAGGTTGAAGTGCCGCCACTCGCCGAAGTCCATGCGGGTCCAGCGGTACTGGGTGGGGAGCAGACGGGTCACCAGGACACCCTCCTTCTCGCGGGCATCGATCTTGCGGGCATCGGGACGGTGCGCGCCGTCATGCGGTCATCTCCGAGAGCGCGCCCTCGGGCGCCCGGTTGCGCGGATGCCGGACGGCCAGCTCGGCGCTGACCAGGCAGCTCCCGGCCACCAGGGCGAGCAGCACCAGCCAGCCCGCCGAGGTCGCCCGGGACAGCAGGAACGTCACCACCACCGGCCCGGCCGCCTTGCCGATGGAGTCGCCGAGCGCGAACACCGCCAGGTAGCGGCCGCGCAGGCGTTCGCGGGCCAGGCCGATCGAGACCGTCCACTCGCTGGCCGAGGCCGACAGCTCGCCGACCGAGTGCAGCACCACCGCCAGCACCAGCAGGACGACCGCCAGGACCGCCCCGACGTACTGGGCGAGCAGGTAGCCCGCGACCGCGATCGTCATGCCGAGCGCGGCGCGCTGGTAGGACGGGCGGACGTCGGCGGGCCCCTCCAGGCCCTTGGTCGCCCGCACCTGGAGCAGGACGATCATGACGGTGTTGACGGTGAACAGCACCCCGACCACCGCCTTGGGAGCGTCGGTGTGCTGGACGACCCACAGCGGGACGCCGACCGTGAAGATCGTCGCTTCGAGCAGGACCAGGACGTTCAGCACCGACAGCAGCGTGTAGCGCCAGTCGGACAGCACCTCCGCGTAGCCGCCGCGCGCCTTCGCCGGCGCGGCGTCCTCGCCGTCCCGCGCGGCGCTCGCGAGCGGCGGCGGGACGATGCCGACCACCAGCACGATCGCGACGAAGAACGACAGCGCGTCCAGCCCGAAGGCCAGCACGTACCAGAAGTGCGAGCCGAGCCCGAGCACCACGGCGGCCAGCAGCCCGCCCACGCCGTACCCGGCGTTGCGCACGGACCGGTTGAACGCCAGCAGCCGGTTGCGCGCCTCGCCGTCGGCGATCTGGGCCATGAAGGAGTGCTTGGCGGGACGTCCCGACGCGTCCGCCATGTTGGCCAGCAGCACCGTCAGCACCAGGACGCCGAAGTTCCGGGCGAACATGTACCCGGTGGTGCCGATCCCCGCCAGCGCGAACGCCGTGATCACCAGCGGCTTCGCGCCGAACCGGTCCACGAACACCCCGCCGAACGGGACCAGCACCGCGCTGCCGATGCCGGCGATGCTCATCGCCAGCCCCACCGTGACGGCCTTCATCCCGATCTGCTGGGTGAAGTAGATGATGACCAGCGGCGTGATCAGCCCGGTGCCGAGCGAGTCGGCCACCGCGACCCACGCCCAGCGCCGCACGGCCGGGACGTCGGGAAGGCCGACCAGGCGGCCCAGCAGCCCGCTCACGCTCACCACTCCGGGCGGGAACCGTCGCGCTGCAGGAACTCCAGCCGGTTGCCCAGGTTGTCGAACGCGTAGAAGCGCCGGTGGCCGGGGAAGTTGTCGTCCCAGGTGACCTCGACGTCGTTGCCGGTCAGCCGCTTGGCCAGCCCGTCCAGGTCCGCCACGCGGATGCCGGGGTGCGCCTTGCGCGCCGGGCGGAAGTCCTGCTCGACGCCGAGGTGGATCTCCAGCGTGTCGGCACGCACCCACAGCCCGCCCCGCGCGGCGAGGACCGGCGGCTTCTGGATCTCGATCATGCCGAGGACGTCCACGTAGAACCGGCGGCACTCGTCCTCGCTGCCGGGCGGGATGGCGATCTGCACGTGGTGCAGCCCGTAGCCGAACGGCGACTCGTGGTCCGGCCCGTATCCCTGGTCCGAGATTTCGTAGTCCGTCATGTCGTCGAGCTCTCCATTTCACACAGGGCCCGCCAGACCCGGGCGGTGCCGGCGGGCAGATGGTCGGTGCCGGGGTCGGGCCGGGTCGCCCGCAGTCCCGTCACGTACGGTTCGAGATCGAGGTCGCAGAAGGCGGAGAGCCGGCCCGTCGCGCGCCCCTCGCAGAGCGCCCGATAGCCGATCACCAGGACGCGGTCCGGGTCCAGGCCGGGAGCGGTCTCCAGCCAGGGGCGGTGCCAGGCCGCCCACTTCGCGCAGGCGTCCTCGACCGTCCGGGGACGCCAGGGCCGGTCGCCGGTCCATTCCAGCTGGGACGCCGCCGCCTCCAGCGGGTTCCGGACGAGCAGGACCAGCCGCGCGTCCGGGACGGCCGACAGCACGGCCGGCAGGTCGAGAAGGTACTCGTTGTACTTGTCGCCCCAGCGCGGCCACGGCGCGTACGCCCTGGCGATGATGTCCGCGACGAGCGCCGCGGCCGGATCGGCGGGCGCGCCGTGCGCGTGAGCCGGGCCGTGCGCGTCGTCCGCGCCGTGCGCGTCGTGGGCTCCTCGGGCGGCCGCGGCAGCCGCGTCGCGGAGCACGTCGTCGACGCCCTTCAGCCAGCGGTCGGCGCCCTCGCCGGCGGGCGGGCGGCGCCGCAGCGCGTGCGCGATCTCGTCGGCGCGGAAGTGCCGTCCCGCCAGGTCGGCGGCGGTGGTCCAGCGCGGCAGCAGGTACGGCAGCTTCCCGTTCACGGTGAAGATGCCGCCCGCGTCCGCGTACGCCCGGCTCAGCGCGTGGGCCAGCGCGGTGGTGCCCGACCGCTGCGCCCCCAGCAGCAGCAATGCGGTCACCGGTCCACCAGCTCCTTGAGCAGGCGCATGCACTCGACACTGGCCTCGTGCCCGCCGTCGGTGAAGTCGTCGCCCCACGGGGTGTCGCGCTGCCGCTGGTTCAGGACGCGGCCGATGCGCCAGTGCGTCTCCAGCGAGAGCCATCCGGCGTAGCCGTCGGCGCGCAGCGTGTCGACGATGTCGCCCCACGGCAGGTCGCCGTCGCCGAGCCGCACGTACCCGCTCGTCCCGGCCGGGTCCTTCACATGGACGTGTTCGATCAGGTCCTTGCCGAGCTCGTACTCGGCCGGGAACGGCGCCGCGTGCATGCCGCTGAACACGCTGTTGCCGGGGTCCCAGAGCACGCCCAGACCCGGCACGTCCACCGCGTCCAGGAACCGCAGGACGAGTTCCATGGTCGGGGTGTTGGTCCGCGTCCCGGTCTCGACGAGCAGCTTCACCCCGTTCAGGTCCACCCCGTCGAGCACCCGCCTCGCGGCCTCGGCCGCCCCGGCGGGATCGGGGTCGCCGTCCCGGTAGAAGGTGAAGATCCGCACGTGCGGCGCACCGAGCACGCGTGCCTGCGCGACGGCCCGGACGAGCACGGCGCGGGCCTCGGCGACCTCCTCGTCCGTGCGCGGGCGCGGGACCTTCAGCGCGGGCGGGCAGAACCCGGCGACGGCCAGTCCCCTGCCCGCCAGCTCCCGGACGACCTCGCCGAGCCGCTCGTCGGTGAGCTCGTGCGGCGGGACGTTGCCGACCGAGCGGATCTCGAGCCCGGCGAACCCGCACCCGGCGGCCGCGTCGGCGGCCCGGCCGAGGTCCTGGTCGACCTCGTCGTTGATCACGGCTAGGCGCATTCCACGGCCTCCCAGGCGGTCCGGAGGACGCGCAGGTCCTGGTGCGGCGTCCCGGCGCGCGACTCCACGGTGACGTCGACACGGGCGTTGCGGAACGCCGCCAGCCAGCCCAGGTCCCCTTCGGTCAGCGGCCGGTGCGCGCGGTCCGGCTCGAACCCCTTCACCTGCACCGCCGCCGTCAGCGGCGCGAGATCGCCGAGCGCTCCGCGGAAGTCGGCGGCGATGTCGTCCAGGCCCAGGTTGTCCAGGACGAGGCGGCACCCGTACCGCTCGCAGAGCCTCACCAGCTCGTCCGGCCCGGCTCCGCCCCGATGGGTCTCGACCAGCACCTGCTCCGGCTTCCGGTCGGCGGTGAGCGCGCGCATCTGGCCGGCGGTCGCGTCCGCGTCGAGCGCCCCCGGTGCGGCGAAGACCTTCACGCTCTCGCCCGGGAACCGCTCGGCGGCCTCGCCGTCTCGGCCGGGGCGTCCGAGCGTCACGGATATCCCGACGAACGACACCGGCAGGCCGCACAGCCCGGCGAGGCCCTGCTCCTCCCAGCGGTGGCCCTTGCCGGCCCGCAGGTCGGCGACCGTCCCGCCCGCCCGCCGGACCAGGGCGGCGAACTCCGGCGCGTCCAGCCCCGGCGCCGAGCCGGACGACAGGCCGAGGCGCGCGGTCATCGCGCCCCCGCCTTCCGGATCTCGTCCAGGACGACCGTCACCGGCCGCGCCCGTTCCAGCGAGCACAGGTCGGGGCCGTGCGCGAACTCTTCGTAGACCTTGGCGCGCATCGCGCCGGTCGGCTCGGCGGGGAGCGTGCGCGTGCCGTCCTCGTCGCGCAGCTGCACCGCACCGTCCGCGATCGTCACGGACCGGCCGTCCCCGGCGATCACCAGGTGCTCGGCGCGGGCCGGGACGTCCGCCGCGATGGTGAACGCCAGCGTCGAGCCCGCCGTGAACCGGATGAGCCCGCTGACCCGCACATCGATGCCGGGAGCACATTCCCGATGATCACGCAGATCGACCGATTCGACCTCTCCCAGCAGTTGGCAGGCCAGGTCCAGGTAGTGGACGCCGAGATGCGCGGTGATTCCGCCGAGCGCCCGCCCGGAATCGGCTCGCCACCCGGTGTAATGCGTCGCCGCATCTCTCGGGCGGCTTACCAGCAGCGTTCCGGTCGCGTCCTTGAAAGGCCGGTCGAGCAGCTCTCGCGGAAGCCGGAAACGATGCTGCAACATCACTCCCATTGACCCGGGGAGCCGATCGAGTTCCGCGACCGACATGCACGGCGGCTTCTCCAGCAGCACGGCCTTGCCGGCCTCCGCGGCCGCGGCGGCCAGCTCAGCGCGTCCCCCGGGCGGCAGGCACAGGGCGATGGCGTCGACCTCCGGGTCCGCCAGGACCGCCGGCCATCCGGGCGCCCTGGTGAACGGTTCGACGCCGACGTCGCGATCGGATTCCAGGACCGAGTGCACGGCCACGCCCGGCACCTGCCGGATCGCCTCGGCGTGCTGCCGCCCGGCCTTTCCGAATCCCGCGATCACCACACGCAAAGGGTCCTCCGATCAACGGATTCCTTCGGTCGCGAACCCCAGAAACATAAGGGGCCGCTCTCATCGGAGGCAACCCATGAAAGTGACGCAATGCGGACACGCGCCCAATATTCAATTCTCGATCGGTTTTATATGTATTTGGCCTGACGAAAGCCATCCGATGCGCCTTTTCGGCACAATCAATTGATCACGCC
The DNA here is from genome assembly GCF_040651755.1 of Actinomadura sp. NPDC048394. Classification (NCBI taxonomy): domain Bacteria; kingdom Bacillati; phylum Actinomycetota; class Actinomycetes; order Streptosporangiales; family Thermomonosporaceae; genus Actinomadura; species Actinomadura sp. NPDC048394. The sequence continues at coordinate 25,919 of NZ_JBEZJL010000004.1, forward strand.
TGCCGCCTTCCCCGACATCCCCGAGCAGCGATGATCGTGCCATCGTGAACCCTAGGATGGCGTTCGGCCGGCCAACAATCTTGTGCGCCTTACTCCAGTTAAACGCCTTTAGCCCCCTTTAGTGCGTTGTGCTCACACCGGCACGCGGCAGAAGACCCCCCGCCGCCGCGATCCAGGCTCAGGCCGGCCGGGCCGGGGGGCGGAGGCCGTCCATCAGGAGGTCCAGCAGACGACCGGCCCTGGCTTCGTGTTCGGGCCTGGGAGCCACGGTGAAGATGCCGATGAGGGAGGCGGCGACGTCCTCGGCCGTCACGTCGGAGCGGATGTCGCCCGCCGCGCGGCCGGCGTCGAGAATCGTGGTGATGGCCGCCAGCAGCTCGCTCCGGGTCCGCGCATGGGCGATCTCGCCCGACTCGATCATCGCGAGCAGCGTGTCGAGCATGCCGTTCTTGGTCGCGATCCAGTCCCCGAACAGGTCCATCCAGCGCCGCATCGCCGCCGCCGGGGCCAGCCGGGCGAGCAGTTCGCGGGCGCCGGCCGTCAGCCGCACGACCTGGTCCCGGTAGACCGCGTCGACCAGCGACTCGCGGGTCGGGAAGTGCCGGTAGAGCGTGGCGATGCCCACTCCGGCCTCACGGGCGATCGCGCGCATCGACGGCTCCCCGTCGGCCGACGCGAACACGCGGGTCGCCACCGCGAGCAACTGGTCGCGGTTCCGGGCGGCGTCCGCCCGCGGCGCGCGCATCTCCGCCTCACTCAAAACGGATCACGCTCCGGTTGTGTTACGGTCGTCCATGGAAACGGAGCATAGTCCGTTTCGAGGCGTTCCCTCGTTCCCAAGGAGTCAGGCGCACATGCAGGAACAGAGCGATCAACCGCCGGCGGGCAGGAGCCGGGCGGTCCGGCTCGATTCATTCGGCGGTCCCGACGTGCTCGACGTCCGCGAGGTCCCCGCGCCGCAGGCCGGCCCGGGACAGATCCGCGTGCGGGTCACCGCGGCCGGCCTGAACCCGATGGACTGGATCATGACCGCCGACGCGGACACCGCCGCCCGGTTCGGCCTGAGCCTCCCGGCCGGGTTCGGGACCGACTACGCGGGGCTGGTCGACCAGGTCGGTGACGGGGTGACCGGCTTCGCGCCCGGCGACCGGGTGTTCGGGGGCGCCCTGTCCCGCGCGGTCGCCGACTTCGTGGTGATCGACCCCGCCTCGGAGACCGCGGCGAACGAGGCCCATCACACTCCCGGCGGCGTCGACGACCGCACCGCCGCCACCCTCACGATCGCCGGCCGCACGGCGTCCGCCGCCCTCGCCGTCGTCGACACCGGCCCGGACGACACGGTGCTGATCGGCGGCGCGGCGGGCGGGGTCGGGGTGTTCGCCGTCCAGCTCGCCCGGATCGCTGGAGCACGCGTGATCGGGACGGGATCGGCGGCATCGTCCGATTTCCTGCGCGATCTCGGAGCCGAGCCGGTCGCCTACGGCGACGGCCTGGCCGACCGGGTCCGATCCCTCGCACCCGGCGGTGTCACCGCCGCCCTCGACCTGCACGGGACGGAGACGGTGCACGCCGCAAGGGAACTCGGCGTCCCGGACCGCCGCATCTGCACCATCGCCGCGCAGGTCGACGGCGTCTCGGCGGCCAACGGCGCGAACGCCGCCCCCGGCGCCCTGGAGGAGATCGCCCGCCTGGTCGCGGCGGGCCGGCTCCGGGTGCCCATCGCGGCGAGCTTCCCGGTCGACCAGATCCGCCGCGCGGCCGAACTCCAGGCCGGCCGGCACGTGCACGGCAAGGTCGTCATCGACCTCTAGACGCCCGTCGCTGCCGGAACATGGCCTTCGGGGAACTGCGGCGTGCCGGTGAATCCGGCGGGCAATCGCCTCCGAGCGTTCCAGCCGCGGCAAGAGAGGACGTCAGGGCTGAAGCAGCGCCCGGGATGAATCATTCGGTCAAGGAGCGTAGGTAGGCCATAAGGGCCTTGCCGCGGGGAGAAAGGCGGTAGCCGGTCTCCAGGCTTTCGGTGAGGCCGAGGGCCTTGAGGCGGCGGACGTCGGCCTTGAACGGGAGTTTGTCGCGGTCCAGGCGTTCGGCCAGGTCCAGGGCGCGCAGGCCGGGATGTTCCTCGATGAGGCGGAGGACCTCGCGGGTCCAGGGGGTGCGGCGGCTGCGGGCGTCGATGGCGTCCAGGGCTGTTTTGAGGTCGGCCAGTTCCCCGTCGGTCAGGTCGGCGTTCGCGGCCAACTCCGATCGGGGGTCCGGGCCGCCGAGGTGGAGCATGACGCGGTGGTAGCCGCCCTGTTTGGTGCTCTTGGACAGGGCGGTGAGCAGCGCCGCGCGGTCGCGGAAGCCCGACCGCACGGCGTCCTCCTCGGTGATCTCTTCGGGGGTGACGGCCGTGACGGAGTCGATGACGATGATCCCCGCCCAGGTGCGCTGCGTGCTTCCCGCGCGGACCCGGGGCTCGGCCCACACCCGGAACACCCGGTCGATCCGTCCGCCCGCGATCCCCTCGAGGACCTCCCGCCTGAACAGCATCGTTCCCTCCCAGGTGAAACGCCCTCGTGCTGCCTTCTTCTTAAGTACCTAAGAAAAGCACTCTCACCCGGACGGGTGACCCGGCGACGTCCAACCGGCCCGATGCTAGCGTGCGGCTTCGGCTGCGTCCGGCGACGTGTCGCGAGTTGTCGGCGTGAGTGGGCCTGGGCGCTCCTCGGGCGTCCGCCGGGCATTCGGCGGCTTCTCCCTGGTCTCGCACCATGTGGAGCCAGCCACCGGCGAACCGGGCTCAGATGAAGTGGGGCTTGTCGCGGCTCGTCAGGTCCAGGGCCACATTTCCTCGCGTGCAGACTTCGACGTACGTCGCGAGGGTGCGCCACTGTTCCTTGTTGAGATGTGCGGCGTCACATACGTAGCGACGGGAGCCCTCGGACGTCCACGCGTACAGGGCGATGACCGGGTCGTGGGGAGCGGTGTCGAAAGCCAGCCGCCTTATCTCGGGCCACGGCATTTCCAGGTCGGTTTCCCACACGTCCCGGCGCAGGTTCCGCATCACCTTGAAGCCGTCTGCGTCCGCTATCACTTGGACCACGCGACCGGCCACCGTTCCGCCGCGCTGCGTGGCGCCCGAATCCGGTCGTCCGCCTGTTCGGGTGGTGGTTCCAGCGGATCGAGCTTTCGGGGCCCTCGGCGTCCGAGCATCGCGGCCGGTGATGACGTCGGCCGCCACCGCTCCGTTCGGACCGGACTGTCGGGCTGGTGCCGCCAATGACCTACCGAATCCGAGGATGTGGACGCGTACGCGGAGGTCACCTGCCGGCCGCACGCTGGGGACGCCCGGTACCCCGGCGCCGCGGACCCTCAGCGTGGTGCCTCTGCGGATCCCTGCAGGCACTCGAAGGGTCACTCTCCTCCAGGTTCGTCCCCCCAGTCCGCTGGCTCGGCAGCGGCGGCAACGCTCGCCGGCCACCCATGTACTGCCGTGGCAGTGCCGGCACATCTTCCGGGTACTGACCGTGACCTTTCTGGTCGTGCCGGTTCTGGCCTTCCCCGGAGTCAAGACGATCCTGCCCCTGCCGTGGATCGGAGCGGTCCCCGGCTTCCGCCTGCGCCAGAGGACGACCGACTGCCAGCAGCCTCCGGCGATCAGCAATGCGCCGAGGCCGACGAAGATGCGGCCTCTTTTCCGTGACCCGGCAAGCATTTGATCGTATGTGCTCGCCCCGGAGCCGCCTGACCCGGACCAAAGGCATTCACTGCCCCGGTCCATCACTTTCCCATTGCAGCTTGGAATGGTTTCGTTCAGGTCATGCACTCCGTTGACAAAAAATATGACACCAGCGGCGAAACATAGGATCACGACTATCCGCCGAGCCATCACCTACCCCCTACGGTCGACGCCGAGTTGATTATCGGAAAGTCTTACAAGACCGTATGGCTCCGGAGCGACGTGTTCGACGGCTGCCGGACTCGACCGCGTCCTGGCAGAGTTCGCTTCCGAACGTAAGGTACGGCGGTACACGTCCGGTATACGCGCTGGCCGTGAAAGCTTGCTGCCGGCGTAGCTGCCTGGCGCGGCTGCGGCAGTTGCGGGTACCTCGGGCACCTTCGCCGTTCGTGGGCCGATAGCCTGCACGTGTGCAGAAACCGGTGTCCGGGAGCGACCAGGATGGCTGACGCCGAAGACGTTCGCCGGTTGGCGCTCGCGCTCCCCCACGTGGTCGAGATCGACAGCGACGGCTTCGATTTCCGGGTCGGCGGCAAGGGGTTCGTCTGGTCCTACCCCGAGCGCAGGCCGGGTAAGCCGCGCGTCATCCGGACCGACGTCGCCGTCCTGTACGTCGGCGACGAGGCGGAGAAGCAGGCGTTGCTGCTCGGTGAGCCGGAACGCTTCTTCACCACACCCGCCTACGACGGGATGCCGCTGGTCATGCTGTGGCTGGGCGAAGTGGACGTCGACCGCCTGGAGGAGCTCGTCACCGACGCCTGGCGCATGCGTGCGCCGGACGCGCTCGTCGGCGACCTCGACGACGCAGCCGATTAACCCAGCACAGGTCCAGCAGGAGCGGAGCGGGTCGCCGGGCCGAGACCAGACAGCCGCCTCGCGGGTTTCAGCGGCCGAGGCGAGCGGGCACCGCGGGCGACGGTGGCGGACATTTACTCAAAAGCCCTTTATTTAGTTACTTGTCGCATTTGCCGCACAACGGAACGGGCCACGCGCCGGCAAGGGGCGTTGGCGCAGGCCCGTACGAAACAAGCGGCTCGACGGTCACGGCGACGTGACCGCACGTCAGGGAACGGTTCCCGTCCGGATCAGGCCGAACCGTTGCCCGGAGCGAGGCTCCCGTGTGAAGGTTGCTTAACCGTTGACTTCACTTTCATGATTCTTCGGCTTGACTGCGATCAGCGGCCAATGGCCGGTCGCCGCCTTCTGCTGCCAGAATGCTGAATCGTGCCGGGGAGTCGCACATATAGCCTCGGGGGCTTTCTGGTGGCCGATATCGATGCGCTGCTGAAGAAGTACTTCGTCCAGCCTGAAGACACCGTTCCGCCCTCGCAGCCGCTCCCCGCGACCTTCACGAATTGCAAGATCACCCCGCTGATCGACGGCACCACCTACTTCGACGACCTCAAGACGCAGCTCGCCACCCTCGGCACGGGCACGCCCAGCGAGAACAGCGGCCAGTTCATCTACATCGCCGGCTGGGACCTCCACCTGATGGGCGGCAAGATCCTCCCCGCGCCCGGCTCGTCGGGCACCGCCCTGCCGGCGGTCGAGCTGGAGAAGCGCTTCTCGCTCGACGGGCCGGCGGCACCGGCCGCCATGGCGGAGCTGCTCAAGGCCAAGGCGAGAGCCGGAGTCGACGTCCGGATCCTGGGCTGGGCCTCGTTCGCCATCATGGCCGACGACTTCGTCCAGACCAAAGCGGTGAAGGGCGGGCTGGGCTGGATCCGCGACATCAACATCGCCACCCTGGCCGCCATCGAGGATCTGCGCACCGAACCCGCGCTCGCCGAGAAGGCCTGGGTGAACATCCTGACCCACACCGCGGGCGCCGCGCACACCAAGCTGGTGGTCGCCGGCAGCGGCGGCGGTGCCGTCGGCTACACGGGCGGGCTCGACTTCGTGGGCGACCGCCACGGCTCCCAGCCGCACCCCGCCCGGCAGTGGCACGACGTGCAGGCGAAGGTCGAGGGCCCGGTGGTGCAGGCGATGCACGACTTCTTCCGCGACATGTGGAACGAGGTCAGGGGCCGGAAGGTGCGGCCCTTCCGCCTCGGCGCCGCCAACCTCGACAGCCACACCCCCGGCTCCCCCGCCCTCGCCGCGCGCACCCTGCCGACCACGTCGCCGGGCAACCACCACGTCCAGTCGCTGCGCACCCTGCCCCAGTTCACCTACACGAGCACCAACCGGCTGCCCGAGAACGACAAGATCTCGTTCGCCCCGGCCGGCGTGTTCGAGATCCGCACCGCATGGTTCAAGGCGATCAAGGCCGCTGACAGCTACATCTACATCGAGGACCAAGCGTTCTGGTCGATCGAGCTGATGAGCGCGCTGCGGGACGCCATCAAGGCCAAACCCGACCTCAAGGTGCTCCTGGTCGCCGGGGTCGCCGACCCGACCGATCCGGTCTACCCGCCGTACGGGCTGGTCGCGCTGACCCAGGGGCTGCTGAAGGGGCTGACCACCGCGCAGCGCACCCAGGTGGCGATGTTCTCCCGCGACGTGGTGGTCCACACCAAGTCCACGATCGTCGACGACAACTGGGCGATCATCGGCTCGGCCAACTTCGCCCGGCGCAGCCTCTACACCGACATCGAGCACTCGGTCGCCTTCATCGACGGGGACGGCGCGCGGGTGCGGCAGTACCGGGTGCAGCTCTGGAGCGACGCCTTCCGCCTCGCCGCGGCCGACCAGCCGAAGATCGCCGACATCGGCAAGGCGCTCAACGTCTGGAACGTCTCCTGGGGGACGGGCGGCAGCGGGGTCCTCCTGCCGTCCAGCGTCGCCCCGGTCGACCTGCCCCTCCTGGCGACGAGCCTCACCGACAAGGAGCAGGAGAGGTACGACCTGTTCGCGGACGTCGACTCGCGCACGGCATGGGGAGCGTGCTCGGCATGACCATTTTCATCACCCTCAAGGACTACCTGGGCGACAAGTGGCCGCCCTTCCTGCCCAAGCCGTCCGATCCCGCCGTCCTCTCCCACATCTGGATCGAGCCGCCGCAGACGACCGTCCGGCCGGACAAGGTCAACCTGCTCAGCCGCCTGCTCCTGGAGCAGGATCTCGTCCTGGCGCTGCCCGGGTTCGACGCGGTGAGCGTGGTGCTTCAGCGCGACGCCAGTGGTTCGGCGGAGCCCGAGGGGCTGGGCCTGGAGCTCGACTTCTTCCCGCAGACGGTGCTGCGCGTGACCGACGCGCCCGTGGCGCTGCGGTTCGGCCCGACGCTGCTGGGCCCCATGCGCAAGGTGACCAGCGGCGGCGACGCCCGCTACGAGCCCGATCCGGGACGCCCGTTCGTCGAGTTCGCGGTGCCGAAGCTCAGCGGGACCGCCAGCAAGGACGGCATCCAGTCCGACACGCCGTTCACCGCCGCGCTCCCCTACCCGGTGCAGATCGCCGACACCGGCGTGGTGATCGACAGCGCCACGGTCGGTTTCCACCAGGCGGGCGGCAAGGCATGCCTGGTGTTGCAGTGGAAGGAGGGCGCGCTCAGCAGGCTGCTCGGCCAGTTCGTCCCCAACCTGGGCGACCGCAGCCCGGCGGGCGAGCAGGACGTCACGCTGCGCTTGATCATCGGCGCCGGCGGCCTCGAAGAGGCGCGCCTGGACTGGCAGGCGGCCGCGGGCGGCGCCGCGTTCGCGCTCCCCGGGCTCAGCGTGAACGTCCCGGCGTCCAGCCGGTTCTCGCTGCTGCTGATGCGGCAGGGAGCGGGCCTCGGCCGCGCCGCGTTCGTCGTCACCCTGCCCGGGACCGACCCGGTGACGGCGGGCAGCACCTTCGCGTGGGGCCGCGACGGCGACCGCGAGCTGCACAACGACGAGCCGCCCCAGCCGCCCGACAAGCCGCTGTTCGCCGTCTCCCTCACACCGGCGGACGGCCCGCGCAGCCTGGTGCTGCTCGACGTCACGCTCGGCGCGCCGAAGCTGCCCGGCTTCTTCCAGCAGCTCACGACGCCGATCCCGCCGCTCGACCTGAACGATCCCGCCTCGCTGTGCAAGCCCGTCGTGTTCGATCCGGCCGACCTCGGGGACGGCTGGACGGCGCAGCTGAGCGTCAACCTCGACGCGGGCGGCGGCTTCACCCTGCCCTTCCTCAAGCAGGGCCAGGGCACCGACGCGCAGTTCCTGCAGCTCTACACCACCACGCCTCTCACCGGCCTGCCGATCACGCTGCCGCAGGGCGAGGTGAGCTTCGACATCGGCGTGCGGCTGCGCGTCCTCAGCATCGGCTTCGACCTGCTGTGCCGGCTGACGTTCGACCTGGCCACGTTCGCCCTCAAGGTCGACCACGACCAGGGGATCCAGCTGCGGTCCGCGGGGCCGAGCGCCAGTTCCCCGACCTGTTCGGGCTGCGCTGGCGGTTCAGGGGCAAGGACCTGGGCGACAGGACCTTCCACTACTTCACCCTCGCCACCAAGGACTACCACTACCAGCTCCAGCAGCCGGACGGGGCGGTGCTGGAGCTGGACTTCACCCGCGCCAGCGAGGAGCCGATCACCTTCAGCGTGCGGGACTTCGCCCTCACGCCCAAGGGCGTCAACCTCGCCGCCACCGTCACCGACCGTCCGGCCCGGCTGAACGGCCTGCGCACGCGGTTCCGCTTCACCGACAGCGGCTTCGTGATCCGCGAGAACCGCATCGCCGACTTCACCATCGCGGGCTCGGGCCCGCTGCCGCCCGACCTGGTCGGCGACGCCACGGCCGACATCGCCCTGCAGTTCGCCCAGCGTGACGGCGGCAACCTGACCCTGGTGCAGGGCGCCGCGAACCTGCGCGGCGTCAAGCTGCTCGACTGCAAGGGCACGCGCTTCCAGTTCTCGGTGGACGCGCTCGGCCTGCGGTTCGTCGACGACGGCGCCTTCCACCTGTACTTCACCATCACCGGCTCCGCCCGGTTCGTCCTGGCCCCCGGCGACGACGCCGACGGGCCGCTGGGGCTGCTCGGCAAGATCCGCATCGACCTCGTGCAGTGCCCGCTCACCGGCGACGCCAAGGTGATCGCCGAGCATGTGAAGTTCCTGGTCGAGCTGCCCAAGCCGGTCACGTTCAGCTTCCTCGGCTGCTTCGAGATGGAGCTGCGCGCGATCGGCTTCGTCCCGCAGTGCGAGTTCTTCGACGGCGACGGCGCCATGCAGGTGACCGGCCAGCTGAAGTTCGCGCAGGGCCCCGGCGACACGCCGGACTCGCGGCCCGACTACCACGAGCTGTTCATCGGCCTGCCGGCACCGGGCGAGCTCGTCCCGCGCATCCACTTCACGCGGCTGCCGGTGAACCTCGCCATCGGCGCGGCGTTCCGGCTCAGCGGCGTGGTCGACTTCGTGGACGAGCCCGACCAGACCGGGCTGGTCGGCGAGGGCGTGGTGCAGATCCACGGCCTGCCCACCATCGCGGCCAGCTTCGGGTTCCTGCGCGTGCGCCGCGGCCCCGGCTCGCCCTGGCTGCGGGCCTGGTTCCTCTACCTGGAGATCCGCCAGGTCAGCTTCATGATCCCGGTCGTCCAGATCTACCTGCGCGAGATCGGGATGGGCTTCGGCTACCGCTTCACCATCGCGTCGATCAAGGCCGCCGACGCCGAGAACGACGTGAAGAAGCTGCTGAAGACCCTGGAAGGCCTCTCGCGCACCCAGGGGGACCTGTCCAAGCGCGACCGCTGGGCGGTGGACCTGGAGGACGCGGGAGAGGACCCGCGCTGGACGATCGTGCTCCGAGCGATGATCTCGCAGACCTCCGCCTCGGCGTCGCCGCTGCGCTACGACGCGTTCGCCGAGGCCGACCTCGCCTGCGTCTTCCTCGTCGACGCGATCATCGCGTTCCGCAGCGACCTGACCTTCTTCATGGCGGTGCGCGGCTGGTTCAACACGAACTACGCCGACTACGTCGACAACAAGGACGGCGCCCGCGAGAACCCCATCCTGAGCGGCTTCGTGCTGCTCTCGCCGCGCCAGAAGCGCTTCCTGGCCCACATCTCCAAGCCGGAGGGCGGCAAGCCGGGCGTCCACCCGCCACTGCCCGACTTCGTCCGGGACGCGATCGCCAGCAGCCGCTTCTCCGCCACCCTGCTGATCGAGCCGGGCCTGTTCCACTACGAGCTGGGCTGGCCCAACATGCTGCGCTGGCACACCACGCTCGGTCCGCTGGCCGTCGAGGTCGAGGGCGGGTTCATCTTCCGCGTCTCCACCACCGAGATGGTGCTCGGCACCAGCTTCCTCGCCCGCGGACGGCTCGACCTCAGCGCCGGCGTGGACCTCGGGCTCGTCGGCATGCGGATCAGCGCCACCGCGCGGGTGGCGTTCGGGGCGCGCTACATCGGCGTGGTCGACTTCCGCGACCCGCTGAACGACTCGGCCGTCTACGGCGCGATCGGGCTGGAGGTGCAGGTCTCCTTCGCCATCGAGTTCTGGATCAAGATCCCGCTGGTGTTCACCACCATCCGGCTGTCATTCAGCTTCAGCCTTGAGATCACCTTCAGCGCGGGCTTGGAAATCGGCGTCAAGGGGCTGAGCATTCCCGGCGTGCGCGGCACCGGCACCGTCGGCGTCTCCTGCTGCGGCCACAGCCTGCAGGCCACCGTCAAGATCGCCTTCGAGGAGGGGAACGTCGAGGCGGCCCTCGACCGGACCAGGCAGTTCCTGTCGCTGGGGCTGGAGGCCACCGAGGTCGAGCCGGTACCGGGCACCGGCGGCGCGCTAGACGCCGCGCCGCGGTTCACGTCCGCGCTGGGCGCGCGCCGTGCCGCCCTGCCGCCGCGCGCGCTGGCGGCGGTGATCGGCGAGCGGGCGGTCGCACCGGCTCCCGATGTGTTCCACGTGCCCGGATACGTCCTGTTCGTGCTGCGGGACGCGCCGAGCTGGGACGCCGACCACCAGATCTACTTCGTCCTCCTGCCGCAGGCCGAACGGCTGCACCGGGACGCGCAGGGACGGCTGATCCCGGACGAGGACGGCTTCCCGATCACCGAGCCCGAGCTCGGCTTCCTGCCGCCGCCGCCCGCCGACGGCACCACGGTCGCCAAGGACTTCTCGCTGCGCGTCCCGAAGCCGGCGGCCGGCGAGAGCTACACCCTGCGGCACTTCGAGCCTCTGCCCACGCCCCAGTTCGTCGACGTGACCAGCGCTGTCACCGCCGGCAGTCCGATCACCTGGGCGGTGAACTGGGCCGCGCGGATGTACACCGGCGGCGCGGCCGAGCGCCGCGTGGTGAACCCGACCACCGGCCAGGCGAGCGACCCCGCGCCCCTGCAGGACGGGCTCAGCCTGGCCCAGCATCTCGGCAACGCCTTCAAGCAGACCTACACCGGCGCGGGGGACACCGCGGTCGCGCACCCGGTCGGCGATCCCGGTGCGCTCCCCGGCTACCGTCCGCCGGTCGGCGACCCCCGCGTGCAGAACCCCTCCGACAGCTCCTTCGAGGCGGCCGTGCGCGGGGCCTACGAGCAGTTCCGCGGCTCGCCCTACCTCAAGCGCGACCCGCAGGAGCTCTACGAGCAGCTGCTGGAGGCCGCGTTCGACCCCCGTACGACGATCTACGCCGCCGACGGCACCGCGCAGGACGGCGGCGACCCCGGCACGGTCGGCGCCGTCGAGGCCGACCAGCAGGCCCACCAGCTGCGCGGCGTGATCATCCACGACATCATCGCCGACCTGCGCGCCTTCCACGCCGAACCCGACCCGGCCAGGCGCGCCGCGCTGGCCGCCGGGTCCCTGGCCTTCCAGATGGGCCTGGTGTTCGCGGTGCGCACCGCCGACGGCCGCCGTCCCGCCTGGCTCGACCAGGTGGCCGCCGGCCTGGACGCCCAGCCGTCCATCAGCCAGCGCGAACGGCCCGACGCCACCGGCCCCGGCGCCGCCGGCCAGGACGTGCGGTCCTTCAACGTCGCCCAGACCCGGTTCGACCTGTTCCCGCCCGAGTTCCAGCAGGTGCGCCAGTACAGCGACGCGAGCACCATCGCCCTGGCCTGGGAGCTGGGCTGGCAGCGCCAGGCACCGCCGGGGGTCAGCCGCGTCCAGAACGACCCCGACCACCACCTGGCCCACTACCTGGTGCGCCGGCGCGCCCTGGACGGTGCCGAGGCCGAGCGCACCACCACGGTGAAACCGGTCAAGGTGCTGCACCGCCACACCACCGGCGTCGCCGCGGCGGGCGGGGTCACGCCGACCGACACCCTGTCGCAGCTCCAGCCGCGCTTCCAGGTGGTCGACCACTTCCCCGACACCGCCGCCGACCGCGCCGCGCTGCCGCGCGAGGGACGCGGCTACGTGTACACCATCACGCCGGTCGACTTCGCCGGCAACGCCGGACGCCCGCTGACCCTCATCGCGACCCGCTACCCGGCCACGCCCCCGGCGGTGCCGGTGGACGGCGACCTCACCGTCAGCTACAGCATCGCCCCGTCCGACCTGGCGCCGACCGGCGCGGTGACCCCGCAGGTGATGGAGCCGCGCCAGGTCTACGTCGAGTGGAGCGAGGCGGCCCGCCAGGACGGCCCGGCGGTGCCGATCCGCACCTACCGGCTGGTCTTCCGCCGCGAGAGCACCGTCCCGATCGGCTCCTACGGCCTGGACAGCACCACCCAGCGCGGCCGCACCGCCGGGCTGCCGACCTCCAACGCCCGCCCGCTGCCCACCGACATCAAGATCAACCTCGAGCATGTCTTCGGGCCGCCCGGTGCGCGCGCGGCGGTGGTCCCGGTCGCCGCGCTGCGGGACGCGGGCGTGCTGCCCGGCGGCGCCTGGCGTCCCGAGGCGTGGCGGGTGTTCTTCCAGACGATCTCCGACCGGGACGTCCCGTCGGCCCTGGCGCCGGTGCAGCTCCTGCTCGCCGCGGAAGCGGTCGCCGCGCCGCCCGCCACGCCCGCGCCGACCGACCGCATCGAACACTCGGGCAACCCGCGCGAGGAACGCCGCCCGGCCGAGCTGGAGTGGCTGCCGCGCCCGACCGGCTTCGCGGTGGTCCGCCCGGAGGACGAACGCGCCGAGCCGGGCCTGGCACACGCGCCCATGCCGCTGCCCGGTACGGCGGACGGCGGCCCACCGCCGTTCGTGTTCACCGGCGACATCGGCGCGAGCGTCGGGTTCCGGCCGCATCCCCTGGGCATCCGGGCGATCCGGTTCCGCTGGAACCAGGGACCCAGCGGCGACGCCGCCTACCCCCTGGAGCTGAACGCCGGCTACCGGCTGTACGAGCTGGACATCGACGCGGCCACCACCGACACCTTCGCCAGCGCCGCCCGGCTCGCCGCCGAGCTGCGGCTGCGGCAGGAGGTCCAGATGCTCCCGGCCGACGACCTGCCGCTGGTGCCCGGCGACACGCTCGACACCAGCCAGTGGGAGGCGTGGTACCCCGGGGCCGTCCAGCGGCGCCGCCCGCCCGACCCGTCCGCCCAGGGCGTGCGGGACGAGCGCGGTCCGTGGTACTCCTGGCAGGACTCCTACCTCGAATGGCCCGAATGGCCGGGCGTCACCCAACCCGGCGGCAAGCGCGAAACGCCGCTGCACCCGCTGCTGGAACGCCTGGTGGAGCGGCTGCGCGCGCTGCGCCCCGGCAGCGTCACCGACCCGCAGGGCCGGGTCGCCGACGGCTACGCCGCCGCCCTGCAGCTCAGCCCGCCGACGCTGCCCAACGACCTGGCCGGTTTCCTGGCCAGTTGCCCGCCGGGCGCCGACCGCTACGGCTGGGGCGCGCTGCAACGTCTCGGACTATCGGTGACCTTCAGCCTCCACGACCCCGACACCGGCGCCGTGCGCGGACCGAAGCTGCTGGAACTGCTCAAGGAACTCTTCGCGCACCTGGAGAGCACCCCTGCCGACCCCGACGCCGCGGCCTTCGCCGCGCTGCGCCGGCACCTGCACGTCGAGCTGCTGTTCCAGCCCGGGCGCAGCATCCAGCTCGGCGAGCGTCCGGCCGCGGGCGACGACCTGCTGGCGCTCGTCCAGATCAGCCTGCGGCCGGCCGTACGGCAGCGGCTGCGCTATCGCGCCGTCACCCTCACCGGACACTCCAACGCCGACGTCGAGGTGCGCCTCACCCTCTCCGCGCCGTGCAGCCTGGTCACCCGGCCCGACGGCGGCACCGGGCAGCAGGAGCTCGAACCGCGGCCCGAGCCGATCGCCCGCACGATCCGGCTGCCGCTCAACGGGGAGGCGGCCCTGCTGCTGCGCGGCGCCACGCTGCCCGCGACGGTCGAGGTCCGTCCGCAGGCCCGGCTGACCACCGATCCCGCGCCGTTCGACCCGGCGATCGCGCCGCTGCTGGACTACGACCCCGGCCGCAAGCTGCTCAGCGCCCGCACCCTGCTCAGCGCCGACCAGCTGGCGCTGCTGCGCCCCTCGCTCGCCCCGGCCGACCTGCCGGCCGCGGAGAACCTGGCCGGGACGGTCCGGACCGAGGACTTCGGCCCGGCCGACGAGCGCACCCACCACTTCACCGTCGCGACCGGCGCGCTGGCCGCCGCGTTCGCCGGACCGGGCGACGGCGTCCCCGAGCACGTCCAGTGGATGCGGCTCAAGTACTACCTGGAGACGCTGAACAGCAACGACCCCAAGGTGCCCGATTCGGGCAAGGTCACCCTCCCCACCGACGCGGCCGGGATCGCCAGGACGCTGCCCGACGTCCTCGCCTGGACGGCGCGGTTCTTCGACGCGAGCGGCGCGGTGGACGTGGGAGCGGACGGCCTCGGCGCGACCGGCGCCGGTCCCTGGACCGCCACGGCCTACCCGCGCGCCGGTTCGCCCGCGCCGGCCACGCCCGGCGCCGATGGGCGGCTGACCTACACGCAGCTGATCGAGGACCGCTGGGCGCACACGCTGCGCTACTACCTCCAGCCGTACGGCCGCTACGACCTGCTGTGGCAGAGCCTGCGCCGCTCCCCCACGCTGTTCCCCGGCCGCGCGGCGAGCGAGGCCGACACCCCCGTCGTGCAGGTGGATCCCGACGCGGGCGGGCTGGACGTCGTGCTGGACCGCAGCCAGGCCGTCGACGCCCCGCTCGTCCTCGGCTCGCGGCGGCTGGACGAGCCGGCCACCCCGGCGCGTCCGCCCGCACCCGGCGCGATCTGGGAGGTGATCATCGCCCAGCATCACGAGCAGACCCTGGCCGAACGCAACCAGACCCTGCTCCGCCGGCTCTCGTTCCGGCAGGTCGCCTTCACCCTGCTGCGCCGCTTCGGCTACCCCGACTGGTACGCGTGGGTGCGCGGCTTCGCCAAGGACCACCAGCGCGAGCTGCCCGTCCGCCTGGTCGAGGACGCCTACCCGCCCGTCCCGGACTCCCTGCCCGGCGCGCCGGACCATCTCGTCCTGGACGGCACGGCGGACCAGGACGAGCTGCGCGGCCTCGACCTGCCCGAGCGCGTCGGCGACTTCTCGCAGGGCGTCCTCGCCCTGCAGTGGCGGGCCCTGCCGTTCTACTACGAGCACCGCCTGCTGGTGATCGCCCAGACCGACGGCACCGTGTCGCCGGTCAACGGCGTCACCCAGCGCGACCTGACCTACCGCTCGCCGCTGCCGAGCGCGACCGTCAGCGGAACGGACATCGTGTGGCACCGGCTGCCGCCGTTCCCGCCCCTGCTCCGCGCCGACGGCGCGGTCCAGCAGGACACCCGCGTCCGCACCATCACGATCCCGCTGCGCCGCTTCTGGGACAGCCTGCCCGACGAGGCCCAGCGGCGCTGGCCCGCCGAGGCGCCCGACGCCGCGGGCGGTACCGCCACCGCGCGCAAGCCGGGCGCCCTGCCCGACCCCGAGGTGGTCTACCAGATCGTCGAGCTGTTCAGCGGCAACATCGAGGTGCAGGCCGAGTGCTTCTACGACCCGGTCGCGCGGAGGTTCACCCACCGCCAGCTCGGCAAGCACTTCCTGGTGGCGCAGACGGCGCTCGCGCCTCCGGCCGGCGCGCTCGGCGACTTCCCGCTCGCGGTCGATCTCGTCCAGGTGAGCGAGGAGCAGCTGAGCACCGGCTACGACACCGGCGGCCTGCCGCTCGACACGCGCAACCGGGTCGCCATCGACGCGCACGGACGGCTGCTGCTCGCCGGGGTGATGACCAGAGGCGACCGCGACGCCCTGGTCCAGCTGATGCACGAACCGGACGCGGCCAAGATCCGGAACCTCTTCGACGGCTGGTACACCACCGAGCCGGTCAGCGCCCCCGCCGCGAACCTGCCCGACCGGCTCCGGGCCCTCATCGACTTCCTGCCCGCGCCGGTGCTGACGCTGGTCTGGCAGGGTCCCTCGGACGCGGCCGCCGCGGACCTGCGGCGGCTCCCCGGCGACAGCGCCTTCACCGGCGCGATCGCGCAGATCATCACCCAGGCCACCGGCGCGGCCCCGGACGCCGTCACCCGCGTGGAGATCCCCGCCGGGCCCGAGCAGATCCCGGACGAGCTCCAGAACAAGGCAGCGCTCGCGCGCGACGCGTCCGGAACCCGGTACACCGGGATCACCTGGACCGGCGCGATGAGCGGCGACGACATCGCCGCGCTGCGCCGCTGGGCCCGCTTCCCCGAGTTCGCGGACGCCGTCGAGAAGCTGATCGCGGCGGTGCACGACGCGAGCACGGGCACCCCGCCGCCGCCGTCGGTCACCGTCCCGTTCACGGTCGCCGTCCGTCCCGTCCAGGGTGGGCTCAGCGGCGTCCTGGCCGACAAGCTGCTGCTCGGCGCGGTGCTGATGCGCTACCACGGCATGATGCGCGCGGACGATCCGGCCGCGCTGGCGGCGTCCTATCCCGGACGGCCCGACCAGCTCGCCCTCCGGCGGCTGCACCGCACCAGCCAGGGCAGCGGAATGCGCGGCCGGTCCCTGGTGATCCGGGCCCGGCGCGGCAGCGCCGCCCCGAGCGACCCGCGACCGATCGATCCGACCGACCTGTGACGGCCCTTTCACGGCCGGAACCGGCGGTGCCCGCCGGCCACGAGCGGACCAGGAGGAGCAGATGGCGAAACTTCCCGACCTGCCGAAGGTGAGGGTCGCGGGCCCCTTCTGGACGGCCGAGGCCGACGTGATCCGGCTGGCCGACCCGGCCACGAACTTCGCCTTCCGCACCCTGTTCGTGGATACCACGCCGCGCAAGGCGGTGGGCGAGAACAACGTGCTGCTGCCGGGTTCCCTGCTGGCGCTGGTCTACGTCACCAGCGTCACCATCAACCCGACCAACGGCGCGACACCGCAGTACGTGTGGACGCGCAGCGGCACCAAGCCCGACGGGCACCTCCCGCCCCAGGCGATCCGCGCGGCGATCAGTGCCGGCACCGCGAGCCTGCTGCTGCTTCAGGCCCCCGCCGACGGGTGGCCCACCGGCATCACCGGCAACCTGCCGGTCTTCTCCTGCCTCGGCGGCGAGATCGTCCTCGACGCGATGACGCCCCAGGCCGGCGCGGTCCAGCGGCTGTACACGGCGCTGGGCCTGACCCCGGCGGCGATCGCGCAGCGGACCGGCCCCGCCCACCTGCTCGGCGCCCTGGCCGTCCACTCCGGGGGGCTGTCGGCCTTCGGCCAGATCCGCCTGCTCTGGGACAGCGCACCGGTCAGCGCGGTGTTCCAGCTCGCCCGGGTCGTCCCCGACCCGGCTCCGGCGCCGGGGCCGGCGGTGCGCGGCTTCCGGATGACGATCGAGACCGAGCGGCTGACCAGCGCCGAGCAGGCGGCGCTCCTCACCTCCTGGCGGCGGCTCAACCGCTACCTCAACCCCGGCAACCCGCTGAACGGGCCGGTCCAGCCGGTGCCCGCACCGCAATGGGCCACCCTCGAACTGGCCGACCCGCTCACCGTCCCGCGCCTGTTCTGGGAGATCGCGCCGTGGCAGGAGCAGCCCGGCACGCGCCCGATCGGCTTCCCGGGCGAGACGTTCGGCCTGCTGCTGAGCGACCGGCAGCCCTACGACCCGGCCGTCCAGCCCGACACGCTCGCCCGGATCACCCCGGCGGGCGCGCGGATCTCCGCCGACGGCGCGAACCTGCGGGTGGAGCTGGCGGCCGGGGACCCGCCCACCGGATCCCCCGGCACGTTCGGCTACCGCGCCGTCCGCGACGGCTCCGGCTGGAGCGAGCGGGTCACCCTCGCCGCCACCACGCTGGCCTTCGACCCGAACGAGACCGCGCGACGGCTCCGCGCCACCCTGCAGGAGCCCGAACCGTCCTGGACCCGGCCGGCGGCGGGGACCACCGCTCCCGTCGATCCGCCCGTGCTGTGGGGGTTCATGCCCTTGGACGACGGCTGGGCGCAGCTTCCGCTGCCCAACCTGTCCGAGCAGATCTTCCTCGACGCGGGCGTGGCCCAGGCGCAGCCCGTCCCGGCGCCCGCCAACCTGCTGCGCGGCGCCGTCAGCTACGGCAACGACGACTCCTCCGGGCTCGGCCAGGCGCCCGGCGAGCAGCCCTGGAGCCTCACCCTCGCCGCCGCCCGGCACATGACCGCCATCTGGGTGCTCGCGCCGGCCGGCGCCGAGTACCGGCTCCAGTCGGCCGACCTGACGCTGGACGCGCCCGAGGTGGCGCTCAACGGCCTGTTCTGGCTGAGCACCCAGGCGCCCACCACGGCCGACGCCCTGCCCGACCTGGGCGACTGGATCGGCGGCCTGACGACCGTCCCCCTGCGCACCGTGACCGGACGCGAGCTGTTCGCGCCGCTGGTGCGGCTCACCTTCGACGCGATCGGCCTCTCCTGGCGCGGGACCCCCGCGCCGTCGGCCGCCTTGGGCGCCTGGGCCTTCCAGTACGGCGTCGACCCGGTCCTGCTGCGCGCGCTGGTGACCAGCGGCGTCCTGGCTCCCGGCACCCTCGGCGCGGCGCTGCCGCTGGTCTGGCGCCGCCACCCGACGCTGCCGATGGTGCAGGCCCTGGCGCTCACCCAGAGCATCGACCCGCCCAACGTGCCGATCGCCGGCCGGCAACTCGCCCCGTTCGAGCTGCCGGTGACCCGCCTGGACGGCCTGGACCTGCCCGACTCGTGGCGCTTCGCCGCCGACGGCGCCGCCGCATGGCCGCGCTATGGCGGCGCGTCCGCGCCCGCCCGCGAATGGCTCGGCACTGACGCAGACAAGCTGTACGACCTGCCCCTGGCAGCGCTCTCGCTGCCCGGGCTGGTCCTCGACCCGCGCCCCGACGGCGACCCGCCGCAGAGCGACCCCGCGCTCGGCCTGGCCGTCCAGTACCGGCACGACCTGCCCTACACCGACGAGATCCAGGCGCTGGCCCAGCTTCCGAGGATCCCCAGGGACCCGCGGGAAAGCTCGCCGCTGCCCGACACCGCGCGGCCCGATCCGCCGCGTCCGCTCACCCGCGCGGACTACACCGCGCACTGGCGGCGCCTCGCCGAGCGCGCCGATCTCGCCGCCGCCGACGGCGTGACCGCCTTCGCCCGCCAGGACGGCCAGACCGTGCTGCGCTTCCTGGCCTCCACGCGCGCCTGGCCCGTCCACGCGACCTTCGCCCTGGACGGCTACCCCGGCGAGCTGCGCCTCGACAACGCCGACCCCGCGCAGAGCGCCCCGCTGGCGCTGACCGGCGAGGCGGCGCTGCGCGGGATCGACGGCGACTTCGCCGACGGCGCCACCGGGCTGCGCCGCCTGCCCGCGGACGCGCCGGCCGGCGCCGCCCAGTACCGGTTGACGGCCGGCAGCATGGCCGCTCGCGCCGTCAGCGGCACCGGATTCGCCGACCAGCGCGGGCTGGTGCGCGGCGCGAGCGCGCCCGCGTCCAACCTGATCCGGACGCCGCTGAGCCACCCCACCGCGGGCGACGTGCAGCTGACCACCACCCGCGTCCCGCTCACCCTCGGTCACGGGACGGCGTCGTGGCGGCTGTGGTTCCGTGACCTGCCCGCCCAGGGGCCGACCTTCACCAAGGCGTCCGCCCGCTCGCCCGAAGCCGTCGAGCTGGACCTGGACGGCAACGACCCGGAGGCGCGCAGCAGCGACTACGAGCACCGCACCGGATACGAGTGGCGGCTGCGTCCGCTCGACGACGATCCCGACGCGCCCGCGCCCGGTCTCGACCTGTTCGGCCTGCGCTTCTTCCCGCTGGTGCTCGACCGCGTGCTGCTCGCCGGCGACGGTGTCGCCACCGTCGAGGTGATCGGGCGGCTGCAGCTTCCGGTGGCCGATTCCGCCGGCGAGCAGACCGAGCTGAGCAACTGCGTGCGGCTGACCTTCACCGGCGCCGGCGGCGCCGGTCCCGGGGGTCCCGGCGCAGGCACCTCGCTGAGCCTGAGCGCCATCGGGCTGGAGGGTTCCGCGCTGGAGTGGCCGCTGGCCGTCTCGGCCGGCGAGGCCGGGGACGCGCCGCGCCTGCGGGTCGGCGGTGTCGCCCTGGCCTCCGGTGGCACCGGCCTGGCCGTCGACCAGGTGCGGTTGTCCTTCCATCTGTTCCAGGTGGAGTGGACGGTCGCACTGCCGGCGATCGCCTTCCCCGATCCCGCCACGCCGCCCTTCACCCTGCCCGGCGCGTCCGCCCAGGACCCGATCGTGCCGCAGCGGGTCGCGCTCGGCCTCGACATGACCGGCGGCGAGCACACCCTGAGCCTCACCCTCGCCGTCCGGGTCGGCAGGCCGCCGACCGGGCTGCAGGCCCTCTACCGCTTCGACGAGGGCGGCGGCGCGACCGTCCACGACTCGTCCGGCATCGGCGCGCCGCTGCACCTGACCGCGGCGACGACCCAGGGCATGAGCTGGAGCGCCGGCGGCCTGACGCTCACCAAGCCGACGCTGATCCGCTCGGGCGCTCCCGCCGCGAAGCTGCACGCGGCGGTGAAGGCGAGCAACGAGATCAGCATCGAGGCGTGGGTGAAGCCCGTCACCGGCCTGCTGACCAACGGGCAGTTCGACATCCTCACCGTCGCGTCCGACGACGCGCACCGCAACGTCACGCTCCAGCAGAGCAAGGGCCTGCTCGACTCGTCCAGCCTGGACGCCTGGCTGCGCACCGACGCCACCGACGACGCCGGCGGTCCCGACCTGGCGACCCCGGCCGGGTCGCTCGGCTCCGCCCTGACCCACGTGGCCTTCACCCGCTCCGCCGACGGCCGCACCCGGATCTACCTCAACGGGCGGCTCACGGCCGAGCACACCGTCGGCGGAAGCCTGGCCGCCTGGAACGACCGGTTCGAGCTGGCACTCGGTGACGAGATCACCGGCGGACGGGCCTGGCTGGGCACCTACCGCATGGTCGCGCTCTACGACCGTGCCCTCACCGCCGAGGAAGTCGCCGCACGCTTCGCCTCGGGCCCGGCCTCCGCGCCGATGACGACCCGGGGTCAGGCCCTGGCGGCCGCGCTGACCTTCAACCTGATGGCTTCCGACGAGGCCGGGGCGGAGCGGTTCACGCTCGACGGCGCGAACCTGTTCGACGACCTCGCCCTCGCCGTCACCCATCCCGATGGCTCCCCCGCCGCTCTGGCCGGCGACACCACGCTCCAGTTCGGATGGAACGGCTACAGCGCCCCGCACCCGGACGGTCTCCAGTTCCTGCCCGGCATGCGCCTCGCCGACGCCGGGACGCCCGGGCTGAGCGAACGCGCCGCCCCCGGCTTCGCCACGGTGACCTTCCGCGCCACCGCCCGGCCGGACGACCTGCCCCGGCTCCCCCTCACCGGCGCCTTCGTCGAGGCTCTGCTCGTCGCCCACTGGGGCCGTTCGCTGCAGGATCCCGTCCCGAACCGGACCGCCGACGCGGCTCGGCTGTACGGCTCCTCGGCCGGCGACCTCGTGGTCGGCTACACCTCGCGCCTGGACGGCTCGGAGTGGCAGGAGCGCTTCCTGCTCAACGGGATGCTCACCGCCACCGACCTGGTCTCCTGGCCGCAGCAACTCGGCTACGACGCGTCCAACGTGCGCATCACCCTGCCCGCTGCCCGCGTCGCCGGAGCCCCGCCCCTGACCCACCTGCGCCACACCATCCGGGTGCTGCTGAACCAGCACGAGCTGCCCGCCTCCGTCCTCACCGGCGCGGACGGCCCGCTGCTGTTCACCTTCGCCCCGGGCCAGAGCTGGCAGCCCCTGGCCCTCGTCGAACACCAGCTGGTCGAGGTGACCCCGGCGGCCGACGGGAGCGGCGGCACCCTCGGCCGCGAGACCCGCTGGACGTCCGTCCAGGAGGTGCGGCTGCTCGCGCCCCAGCGCGCCGCGCAGTTCCTGCGGGGCCTGGCCGGCCTCCAGACCACCGACCCCGTCACCGGCGTCAGCCCGCTCGGCGGCGTCAGCGGCGGCTACCTGGCCGCCGGCCTGTCGGCGCTGCTGGCCGACCCGGGCGCGGCGCTCGACGCGCTGCCCCGCGACACGCTGCTCATCGAGGCGAGCGGGCACCACCTGGTCGGGCTCGTCCCCGCCCCCGACAGCGCGGCCACGACCCTGCAGTACCTCCCGACCGGCAGCCAGGGCGCCCTGCTCAGCAGCCCGGCGGACTACGCGCCCGGCGACCCGGCCGATCCGCGCTGGCTGCTGCTGACCATGCCGTTCCTGGGACGCCTGCAGGACACCTCCCGCGACCTGGCCCAGCCGCCCGCCGGGCAGCAGCCGAGCCCGCTGCAGACCGACCCGCTGCTGCTCGTCTCCCGCCTGCGCGCCGGCGCCCCCACCACCGCCCTGCCCACCCTGGCCCTCGCCCTGTGCGGCTGGGCCGACAGCACGCCGCTGCCCATCACCCTCGCCGGCCTCGACACCGCGGTCGGCCGCAGCCTCGCCCGGCTCGACCCGCCGGCCCTGGAGGAGAGCTGGTTCCGCGCGCAGAACCCGCCGCCCGAACCGCAGGACGACCTGCTCCAGAGCGTCCTCGCGGCGCTGCCCGAGACCCCGGCCCGGCTCAGCCGCCCGGCCGCCCTGCGCCAGGCCTTCGACCCGCGCCGTCCCTTCTACCCGCCCCGGCCGTCCGGCCTGCCGGACCTGCCCGCACCCTCGCCGTACGCCGACCCGGTCTGGCGCGAGGACGAACTGCTGCTGACCCAGTCGGTGAGCACCCTGACGCCCACCGGCAAGCCGCCCTACGGCTGGGCGCTGGCCGCGGCGCTCATCGCGAGCAGCGGACTGCTCGGCCAGCCTCCCGCCGACGGCCTTCGCCGCTATCCCGCGGCCACGCTCATCCCTGCCCCGCTCTCGCTCGACGGCGCCGCCAACCCGCATCCGCTGAACATCGTGGTCAGCCCGTACCTCGGACTCCAGTGGCGTCCGGCCCCGGCGATCCCGGCGGGCGGGCCGTCTCCGTTGGCGCCTCGGCTTCTGGTAGCCGAGCTGCTCTGCCTGGCGCCCGGCACCGCACGGCTGCAGCCGGTGGCGAGCCGCATGTGGAGCGTCCAACCGGACAACCCCGACCTGGCCGACGAGAGCCACCTGCGCGCCCAGGCACAGAGCTGGGCCGCGCAGTCCCAGCGCCTGCTGGCGCCGGAGTCGCCGATCGCGGTGCTGCGCTACCGGATCATCAGCGACAACACCCGCCCCGACAACCTGGGAGAGGCGGCCCTGACCACCGGCTACGCCTTCGCCCTGGTCCCGGTGACGAGCGCGTCACCGCTGGCCAAGCGGCTGTTCCGCATCCGTCCCGACCTCGCCGCCCTACGCTACCGCGAGGGTCAGTGCAACATCGCGGCACTGCCCG
Source organism: Actinomadura sp. NPDC048394 (assembly GCF_040651755.1). Lineage (NCBI taxonomy): Bacteria > Bacillati > Actinomycetota > Actinomycetes > Streptosporangiales > Thermomonosporaceae > Actinomadura > Actinomadura sp. NPDC048394. The sequence goes on from NZ_JBEZJL010000004.1 coordinate 49,221, forward strand.
CCGGCACCCGCGACTTCGAGCTCGCGCCACCGCAGACGGTCGGGGTGCAGCCGCTCTACCTCACCCAGCGCCCTCGCACCGACCTGCCTGCGTGGCCCTGGGGTCTGAGCGCGCTGCGCGTCGGCGTCCGCTACACCAAGGACGAGCAGGGCGTCATCGGCACGGCCGCCCCTGGCACGGACGGCCAGACGCTCTGGTGGCAGACCGTCCAGCGGACGGTGCAGTTCCGCTCCGCCCTGCACACCGACCGGCCCACCGGCGGCCTGCCGCGCCGCTTCCGGGCGCCCGCCGTCCGCAGTCTGCTTCCCGCACCGCCCGACCCGCCCCTGCCCGCGCTGACCGGAGATCAGTTCGACCAGCCTCCCCTCGCTTCGCCAGGCGCTCCGGAGGGCCCAGCGCTGGACCGTTGGCAGCCCGTCCTGCCCGGCGGGCTGCGCTACCTGGTGACCAGCATCCGCCCCGGTGTCTTCGTGACGTTGCGCAACCAGCTCCTGCGCCAGAGCGGCATCGTCCTGACCGGCGAGCACGTGCGTCCGCGCGGCCTCGGCATGCTTTCCGGCGGGCTGCCGGTACAGCACCGCGCACCGCGTCCGGTACCGCTGCCCGCCAACGTCGACGGACGGCAGACGGTCGCGCTGCGCACCTGGGCCGGCCACTTCGACCCCGAGCAGCTCGCGCTGGTCACGCCGTCGCCCGCCGACGAGGCGTTCCGCGCCGCCTTCTCCGACCCGCCGGAGAACCCGACCTACCGGCAGACCGCCCAGCGCCTGCGCATGCAGCTGGCCGCGGGCGAGCGCCACACCCTCGACGTGGCGTGGGACGGCGTCCTGACCTTCGTCTACCGGATCGACGGCAGCGTCCCCCTGGTCGGCGGGCAGCAGCCGGAGACCCCGGCGTCCGGCATCCGCGACTGGATCCTGGCCCTGGACCTCGTCGCCGCCGGACAGGTCACGGCTCTCCAGGACGTCACCACCCCGGCCCTCGCCCTCACTCCGCCCCTGCGCGCCCAGCTCGGTGCGATCGGCGTGGCCGTGCCGGACGCCGACACCATCGACACGACGAAGTTCTCGATCCGCCAGTTCGCGCTTCCGGGCGACCCGGGGACCCGCGCCGCCCGAGCCCGCCAGCTGATCGCGGCCCTGCCTCCCGGCGCTTCCGTCCTCGCGCGCGCCACCGCGCAGTTCGCCCCGCACCAGCCCGGCGCCGAGGGGTACCACGACGGCTACGGCCACGAGCTGCGCTTCCCGCTCCGCGTGGCCGACCCGAGCGCGCCGTCCCTGCCCCTGGTCCCGTGCCACGTCCACTTCGAGGACCCCGAATACAACCGGCGCCTCGCCTCCCCGTCCGCCCACGCCGGCGTCTCGGTGCAGTTCCCTGGACCCGGCACCAGCCCGCAGCGCGCCATCACGCTCTCCGCCGAGCGGCGCGAGTGCAACGCGACGAGCACGCTGGCCCTGCGTTTCGACTGGGACGAACCGCCCCCGGGCACCCCGAACGTCACGCTGACGCTCCAGAAGATCGACCTGGACCAGACCCCGCGCGACCTGACCGCTCCGAACCCCGCGGGCGCCCTCGTCCCGGGGAAGCTCTACCAGCTCTCCCTGGCCGCTATCCAGAAACTGAACGGCCCCTTCAGCCCGGGCGAGCGCCTGCGACTCGTCCTGCACGTCGACTCGGGACAGGTCGAACCAGCCGTGGTGCGGCTCGACATCACCATCGTCGAAGCGCCGGTCATCCCCGCGACCGAAGCGGCCTACGCCCTCCTGCGCAGGCAGAAGACCGGCGACCGCGCCTACGTCGAATGCGTCCGCTTCGCCTGGGCCCCCGGAGCCCAGCGCGTCGAACTCGTCAACCCGGCCGACCTCCGCACCGAAGTGGTCCGCCGCCGCGCCGTCTTCCACCTCACCGACACCGCCCGCCCCACCCGCAACCCCCAGTACACCCTCCAGAAGCTCACGCCGTCCGGCTCAACCCACATCCCCCCAACCACCTGACCACCGCCCGCCTACACCCGCCCAGACCCCCGCCACGCCGCTCCCAGTCCGGTCGATCCCATCGGCGAGTAAGGCTGCCGCTTACCTGGTGTTATTCCACGACTGTCTACAGTCGTGTAGAAATATGCTGGTGAGCCCCAAGGATCGGTGTGGACGCAGCCCTCAACCCTCTTGACGCGCTCTGGCAGGTCACCGGAGGGCTGCTCTGGGCGGTCGGCCGGTGATGGGGGCGCTCAAGCGTGTCAGCGCCGCCGCTGGGACGCCCGTGTCCGCGCTGACCGTGCTCTCGCTCGGGTTCGTGCTCGCTCTGGCGGCCCTGAGCGTGGAAGTCGCGGCGAAGCACACGGGCGGCTGGGATCGGCCGGTGCACGCCTGGTTCGTCGGCCATCGGTACGGGGCGGTGACCGGGCTGATGGAGACGCTGACCTGGCTCGGGTCGACGGCGGTGCTGGTACCGCTGCTGCTGGCCGTCGGCGGATACCTGGTCTGGAGCCGCCGTTCCTGGAGCACTCCCCTGTTCGTGTGGGCCGCTTTCGCCGGTGCCGTGGTCCTCGGCGAGACGGGCAAGGTGATCTTCGGCCGGGCTCGGCCGCCGGCCGCGGACATGATCACCCGTGCCGGTGGCTACGCGTTCCCGTCCGGGCACAGCGTCCAGGCCATGACCGGCTGGGGACTGCTGGCCGTCCTCGCCATCGGGAGCGGGACCCTGCGGCGGCGGACCCGCCTCGCGCTCGCCTGGGCCTGCGCGGCAGTGATCGTCCTGGTCGGGACGTCGCGGCTCTACCTCGGGGTCCACTGGCTCAGCGACGTGATCGGCGGGTTCCTTCTCGGCGCGGCGTGGCTGTCGCTACTGCTTGCCGTCCGCGCGGGATACGGACGGCTCGGCCCTCCGCCTCCGCGCACCGTCGTCCTCATCGAAGGTGACGACGCGACCCAGGACGACGACGTCTGGGAGGACACCGACACCCCCTGACCTCTGGCCACGAATTCCCGGAGGGAGTCCGCGATGCGAGAACCCGGGCAACTGGAGGTCCTTTCCACCGATGCTCCAGGGCCGAGCGGTCTGACGGCCCGGCTTCGCAAGGCTGTCCGGTCGATCGACGGGCGCGTCGGTCTTTGGGCTGGTCTGTGCGCGTGGCATTTGCTGTGGGTGTCGGCACGCTCGCATGGCGCCGGCGGCTCATGGCATTACTTCGCCACCGGCGCCGCCGTCCTGTTCGGTGACGACCGGGGCGAAGGCCTCCACTTGTACGCGACGCATCCGGAGCTGCAGATCGGTCCGCTGTCCTTCGCGGTGGCGTTGCCGCTGGACGCACTCGGGCCGTCCTGGGGCCGGGCGGTCGCGGTGTTCCTCATGTCGTGCACCGGCCCGCTGCTGCTCGCCGCGATCTGGAAGCTCGTCCCGCTTCCGCATCGACGTCCGGAGCGGCTGCTGGCCGCGGGCCTGGTGTTCCTTCCGGTCTGGGCCGAGCTGGCGACCCATGCGGGGCATCTGGACGACGTCCTGGCGCTGTCGCTGGCGATCGGTGCCCTGCACGCCCGTGCCCGCGACAGACCCGTCCTGGCGGGCCTCCTGGTGGGCGCCGCGACCGACGCCAAGCCGTGGGCGCTGGCCTTCGCGGCCGTTCTCCTGGTGCGCCCGGCGCGATCCGCGATCGCCGCGTTCGGGGTCTGCCTCGCAACCATCGCCGCCGTGTGGCTGCCGTTCCTGGTCTACGACCCGCGGACCATGCACGCCGCCCACTTCACCATCGCCAACGCGGCGGGGTCGGGTCTGCGGGTGCTGGGCTACCACGGGCCTCACACACCGCCGTGGGACCGCCCCGCGCAACTCGCGCTCGGCGGGCTGCTGGGCGCCGCGGCGGTGCTGCGCCGCCGCTGGGAGGCGGTGATCCTGCTCGCGACGGCCGCCCGCATCCTTCTGGACCCCGAGGTCTACGGCTACTACACGGCCGGAGTCCTCCTCGGCACCGTGGTGTTCGACCTGGTCGCCACCCGGCGGCGGCTCCCGTTGGTCACCATCGTCGCCGCGGGCACCCTCTACCTCTCCCGCCAGCTGTCGAACGTCCATGCCGTGCCTTTGACCAACGCCCAGCTCGGCCTGCTAAGGGTCTCCTTCGTCATCATGGCCCTGATCGCGGTCTTCGGCGCCGCCCGACCCGGACCGCGTAGCGCCACGGGCACCAGCGGAGCCGACTGAGCCGACCGCGGCTTGTATCGGGCGAGGTGCGCTCAGGAGTTTCCGAGGAAGATGCGTTCCACCGCCCGCGCGGCCGCATGGCCGTCATCCCAAGGGCAGAACCGGGCACGGAACGTGTCGCGGGCCTTGGCAGCGGTGTCGTTCCACGGCTCGCCGGTCCGGAAGGCATCGATCAGCTCGTCCTCGGTGCGGGCGACCACTCCCGGCGGAACCGCCGTGACGTCGACGTTGACGCCCCTGGTGAGCCGGTAGGTCTCCCAGTCGTTGGCGAGGACGACGATCGGACGGTCCTCCAGGACGGCATAGTCGAACATGATCGAGGAGTAGTCGGTCAGCAGCACGTCGGAGGCGATGCACAGGTCCTCGACCGACGGGTGACCTGAGACGTCCATGACCATTTCCGGGTGCCGGCCGTTCCCCGCCGGCGGATAGTAGTAATGGGAGCGCAGGAGCAGGACGTACTGGTCGCCGAGTTCGCGCACGAACCGCTCGACGTCGAACATGGGCCGATAGCCATCTCGATACTCCCGATGCGTCGGGGCGTAAAGGATCGCTTTCCTGCCCTCCGGGATTCCGAGCCGTGTGCGCAGCCGGGCCTGCTCATCCCGGGTCGCCGCCGCCAGCCGGTCGTTGCGCGGATATCCGACTTCCAGCAACTCGTAGCGGCAGGGGAAACTGCGGCGCCAAGCCTCGCTGGAAAGCGGATTGGAGGACAGCAGGAAGTCCCAGCGGTCCGCGCGGGCGAGCTGGGCCTTGAAGTCCAGGCCCTTGGCGCCCACGGGGAAAGGCATCTGGTCCAGCCCCATCTTCTTCAGCGGGGTGCCGTGCTGGGTCATCACGTGCACCTGCCCGGGGCGCTTGGTAATTGCGTTCGGGAAGGTGACGTTGTTGACGAAGTACTTCGCCCGTGCCATCACCCGCCAATACCGCAGGGTGCCGGGGGCGACATGGTCCACACCGTCCGGCACGGGTCCGGGGGCTGCGGGCTTGACGATCCAGACACCGCGCAGGTGCGGCGCGATCTCCATGGCCTTCTCGTAGATGGCGGCCGGATTGCACGAGACACCGCGATACCAGTAAGCGGCGTACACCACGAGGTTCTCGTCGATCGGCATGCGCAGTTGAAAGCGGTAATAGAGCCTGCCGAGCAGCCGTCTGCCCGTCCGTCCGACGCTCCGCGCGGACCGTACGGCCGTCCGCGGCAGCGTCCTGGCTCCCCGCCGGGCCCCGACGAGCGTGACGGCGATCCGGTACGGCCGGTTCGCACCCCTCTCGAGCAGGCGATACTTCACGGCCTTCAGGCGCCCGCCCCGGGCGCCGTCCCCGGCCGGACGGCGGCGGCGGTAGAACTCGGTGAGCCGGCCGAAGAAGTCGGCGCGGTCCGGCGGGGAGATCCGGTCGCCGCGTTCCAGGATCATCAGCGCGTGCCCGATCACCCGGTCGAACATCAGGCCGCGGAACGGCTCGGTGCCGGGATGGGCGTCCATGAACGCGAAGATCCGCTCGTACTGGTCGAAGGCGTCGAAGTGGCGGCGGCTCGCGCTGCTCGTGATGCCGCCGGACCGGCGCTGCCGGTAGACGTAGCAGACCCGGTCGAGCAGGCTCAGCCGTCCGCCCGCCATCAGCAGCGGGAAGGAGACGTTGAGGTCCTCGTAGTAGCCGACGCTGAACCGCAGGTCCAGGTCGAGCAGGTACTCGCGGCGGATCACCTTGTTCCAGACCGCCATCATGATCCGCAGGACGCCGGGACGCTCCGCGCAGGTGAAGGCGTCGGGCGCGGGCGGGTCCCGGAAGTAGCGGCCGCCCGAGTTCGGCACGCGGGTGCCGTCCCACAGTTCGCGCTCGTGGTCGACGATCAGCACGTCGGGCCGGGTCGCCTCCAGCCGGTCGAGGACCGCCCGGACGGCTCCCTCCTCGGCGAAGTCGTCGCTGTCGAAGAACCAGACGTAGTCGCCCGCCGCCATGTCGAGCCCGGTATTGCGGGCCTGCCCGAGCCCCACGTTGCGGTCCAGATGCCGGACGCGGAGCCGGGGGTCGGCCGCGGCCATCTCGTCGAGGATCGCGCCGCAGTTGTCGGGCGAGCAGTCGTCTACGGCGATGACCTCCAGGTCGGTGACGGACGGGTCGAGGATCGACTCGAGGCACTGGCGGACATAGCCCTCCACCTCGTAGACGGGCACGATGACGCTGAGAACGGGGCCGCCGGATCGGGCGGGGCGGTGGGCGGGGCTTTCGGGTGAGGGCATCGCCGGTCCCTGGGGACGAGGAGCGGGTGGTCGGCTTTCCGGGCTTGCGCGATCGGCCGGCGACCCGTCCGCGCCCGAGGCGTCCGCTGCGTTCACAGCCTGGATATGCGCTGCTCAGCTCGGTGCAAACGTGTCACATCGACCATTCGCCCCACAACCTACTACAGCGATCGTAGTTCGTCCCCGCCGATGGCCCGGCCATCCGGTCCACCGAGCCGCGACCCCGCCGAGCGGCCAGGGGCGGAGCGGACGGCTTCGCCAACTCTTGCCGGATCTTGCCGGGATGGTTGACCTTGGCCGGGCGAAGCCAAAAGTAGGCTACAGATCGTGATTATCAAGAGACGTACCGTATTGACCGGTGTGGCCGGACTGGCGGGCGCGGGACTCTGCGCCGCGTGCGGCGGGAGCTCTCGGCAGGACACGGGTACCGTCCACGGGCACGCTGCCGCTCCTGAGGCAGGATCTGCCGCGGCGGCCCGGCCGGCCCGATCGCGGCCGGAGGAGATCGTGCACGGGGCACGGACCTCCCGCGCCGTGGCTTTGACGTTCCACGGAGCCGGCGACCCGGCTCTGGCGCAGCGGCTCCTCCGGGAGGTGAACGCGGCGGGCGCGCGCATCACCGTCATGGCGGTCGGGAGCTGGCTGGACGAGGAGCCGCGCATGGCGCGGTCGTTCCTGGACGGCGGCCATGAATTGGGCAATCACACGCAGAACCATCGCGACATCGACGCGATGCCCGCGGCGGCCTCCTACGCCGAGATCGCCCAGTGCGCCGAGCGGTTGCGGAAGCTGACAGGGACGCCGGGCGCGTGGTTCCGGCCGTCGCAGGCCCAGCACGCGTCCCCGCGGGTCCGTGCTCAGGCGGCGGCGCTGGGGTATCGCGGCTGCCTGTCCTATGACGTGGACTCGCTCGACTTCACCGATCCGGGTGCGCCGGCCATCACCCGCAAAGTGCTCCGCGAGGTGCGCGGCGGCTCGGTGGTGAGCATGCATCTGGGGCACGCCGCAACGGTCGAGGCGCTGCCGTCCCTCCTGGACGGCCTCCGTGCGCGCGGGCTGCGTCCGGTCACCGTTTCCGAGCTGGTGGCCGCATGAAGCGCCGGTGGTTGATCCTGGCCGCCGCCGGGACGCTGGCGACCGCGTGTTCGTCGGAAAGCCCCGCCGCGAACAGGGAGCCACAGGCGCCCAAGAGCGCCGTCGCGAAGGCGGCGAATTCGCCGGTGGACCTGTACGAGCACGACCGGCCAGGTCTGCTCGACCCGGCCGTGCGCGACCTGCCGCCGCGGGTGTACATCCCCGATTCGGAAAGCGACGACGTGATCGTGCTCGACCAGAAGACGTTCAAGCAGATCGGACGCTTCAAGGTCGGCCGGAAACCGCAGCACGTCGTCCCGTCCTGGGACCTGAGAACGCTCTGGGTCAACGACAACGACTCGAACGACCTCGTCCCGATCGACCCGCGCACCGGAAAGCCCGGCAAGCCGGTAAAGGTCGACGACCCCTACAACATGTACTTCACCCCGGACGGCCGCTTCGCGATCATCATGGCCGAACGCCTGCAGCGCATCGACTTCCGGGACGCGCACACGATGCAGGTGCACAAACGCGTGAACGTGCCGTGCACCGGCCCCAACCACGCCGACTTCTCGGCATCGGGCGACTTCTTCCTCACCGCATGCGAGTTCTCCGGCGACGTGCTGCGCCTCGACACCCGCCGGCAGAAGGTCACCGGCGTCATCAAACTGGCGAACGGCGCGATGCCTCAGGACGTGAAGACCTCCCCCGACGGCAGGACCTTCTACATCGCCGACATGGCCACCAACGGCGTCTGGACGATCGACGCCGCGACCTTCCGCAAGACCGGCTTCATCCCCACCGGGAAAGGCGCGCACGGCCTTTACGTCAGCCGCGACTCCTCAACGCTCTACGTCACCAACCGCGGCGAGGGCACGATCTCGCTCATCTCGTTCAAGACCGGCCACGTCACCGAACGCTGGCGGCTGCCCGGCGGCGGCTCACCGGACATGGGCGGAGTATCGGCCGACGGAAAGGTCTTGTGGCTGTCGGGCCGCTACAACTCCCAGGTGTACGCGATCTCCACCTCCACCGGCCGGCTGATCCGCCGCCTCAAGGTCGGCGACGGCCCGCACGGCCTGTGCGTGTTCCCGCAGCCAGGCCGCTACTCCCTCGGCCACACCGGCGTCTTCCGCTGACCCGGAAAGCCAGCAGTACCGTCGTCCTTTCCCTGGCGGACGCCGGCTGGCCGGTTGCGGAAGATTGCCCTGGCCGCGGGCGGGTTCCTGCCAGCATGAGGGGATGAACCGGTCGTTGTGGCTCGTCGCGGTGACGGGCGGGGCCCTGGTCGTGGCCAGCACCGCGTACCTGCTGACGGGCGGTTTCTCGCTCGGCGACGCGGACAAGGTGTCCAGCGTCGTGGGCGCGGTGGCGGGCGTGGTGTCGCTCGCGGTGACCTGGGCGTCGTTGAGGTTCTCGCAGCGACGGGAGCGGGATCCGGCCGAGGCGCTCGACATGCTGGCGAGCGTGGTCCGCGACCAGTGGAGGTCGGAGCCGGCGAGGTCGGGGCGGGACGTCTGGGCACGGCTCGCCGTCCCGCTGTCGGTGCGCGGCTCTCATGAGGAGACCCTGCGGGAGGGCGAGCCCGCGGCGCTCGGCGACCTTTCAGATATCGGGGCGATCTTCCAACGCCGGGTGCCGCCGCGTCTCGTCATCACCGGACCGGCGGGATCCGGCAAGACGACGGCCGCGGTCCTGCTGCTGCTCGATCTCCTGGAGCTCCGCGAGCGGTCCGGGCCGGTCCCGGTACTGGTCTCCATCGCGGCCTGGGATCCCGCCCGACGGCCGTTCGAGGACTGGCTCGCCGAGCAGATCTCCCACACGTACGCCCTCTCCCCTGAAACCGCCCGCGAGCTCGTCGGCCGGCGGAAGGTCATCCCGATCCTGGACGGGTTCGACGAGTTGCCCGCGCAGAAGGCCGGTCAAGCGCTGCGCCGGATGAACGCGGGGCTGCACGGGGACGACCCGCTGGTGGTCACCGCGCGGGAAGGCGCGCTCGAACGGGCCGCCCGCAGCAGGCAGGGCGAGGTCCTCCAGCACGCCACCGTCCTTAGGCTGGGGCCGATCAGCCCCGGGGAGCTCATCCGCTATCTGGAGCGTGTGCTCCCGCAAGAGGACTACCCCGGCTGGGTCCAGTGGCGGGAGCAGCTGCTCGGCGAGCCCGGCGGCGCGCTCGAGCGTGCGCTGAGCCGGCCGGGGAACGTCGACCTCGTCCGCCGGGCGTACCTGGACGCCCGTCGACCGCTGCCCGATCTGGGTTCCCTGACGGAGCCGGAAATCATCGAGCGGCTGCTCTCCGACTGGATCGACCGGCCGTACCCGCCCTCGGGGCGGGAGCGGGCATGGCTGGGCACGATCGCCCGGGAATGGCGCGGCGAGTTCGTCTGGTGGCGCCTCTACCAGCTCGTGCCGCGTTGGGCACTGGTCGTGTCGGTCGGCGTCCTCCATCTGGTCTTCTATGGCGCTTCGCTGGCGGCCTGCTTCGGCTCGGTGGCCGCGCCCGGTGACCTCGTCTCGGGCGTGGCGTCCGCGGAGTGGCTGGCCGTGCTGGTCGCCGCAGGTTTCTGGGACGAGTTCGCCGACGTCAGAGGCCCCGCGCCGGACACCACCGAGCCGGTCGCACGGCTGCGCCGCGAGGTTCTCGTCCGAGGGATCGCCGCCGTCGTCATCGGCGTCGCCGCCGGGTTCGCGGCCGGATTGTGGGGGCCGGACGCCGGCGTCCGAGGGGGCGTGTTCCTGGGGGTCGTGACGGCCTTCTTCGTGATGCTGGCCTCGTCCGTCGGGATCTACGCGGTGGCCGTCGCGATCCTCGCCGGCGGAGCGAACCTGCCGTGGCGGCCGCTGGCGGTTCTGGAGGAGGCCCGGCGGCTGGATGTGATGCGCGCGGCGGGCGGCGCCTACAGGTTCAGGCAGGAGCAGGTTCGGGACCTTCTCGCCACGCCCGAGCCCGAGCAGCACCGGGATGCGGGGTTCGAGGACCGCCCGGCCCCGGACGTCACGCAGCAGCCTTCGGCCGGGCCGGTGCGAGAGACCCCGCGCGTTGAGGAACGTCCAGACCCGCGGGCCCACGAGACTGAGACGCCGCCGGCTCCACAGCCGTCACCGGTCGAGGACCGTCCGGTGTCCCGGCGCGAGCGCCTGGACGTGTTCGCGCGCGAGGCCGTCCTGCGCGAGGTGCTCGTCCTGCCGGAGTTGCTGCGCCGCGTCGACCAGCGCGACCCCGTCGCGTCCCGGGCGTGGCTGCGGGCGCTGGCCGCGTCGCTGCTCGACCACGACCCGCTCGCCGTGGAGGCTCCCGCCCGCGATCGGGGACAGCGGTTCGACGAGGCGCTCGAGGCTTTCGAGAAGGCGGCCGCCCTGCCGTTCCTCAGCCGGTTCGTCACCGCCTACGTCATCACCGCGGGGGCGGCGGGCGCGGCCTTGGTCGGGTTGTTCGTGGCCCAGCGGTGGTGGTCCTGGGCACCCGACGCGACCTTCGCCACGTCGGTGGTGCTGCTCCTCTCCGTGTTCCTCTGGCTGTCGTTCCGCAGGAACGCGGCGCAGCGCCGGGCACTGCGGTCCCGCGATCCGGCCGAATGGCTCCAGTTGGACGAGCTGCCGCACCTGAGGCTCGCGCTGGACCGCACCTACCGGGACTGGATCCGGGCCATGGCCCGCGACGGCCTGCTGCCGATGCTGACCGAACGGCTCGGCGAGGAGCCGCCCGCGTACACGACCGAGCTGCACGGGCTGGAACTCGAGCCGCTCAGCGGGACCGACGACCGCGACGACCATTTCGTCGAGACCGACGCCAGCCGCCGCGTGTCCCTGCTCATCGAGGAGCTGAGCAGCGCCAGCATCGGCCTGAGCGGCGCTCGCGGCGCCGGCAAGAGCACGGTCCTGCGGCACCTGTGCGACCCGGAGCGGCATCCGGACAACGACCTGCGGCTCCTCGTCCACGCTCCGACCGCCTACGACTCCCGCGAGTTCCTGACGCACCTGTTCATCCGCGTATGCGAGCGGGTCGTCGGGAGCCAGGGCCCCCGGCCCGCGCCCGTCCGGCGGCTCCGGATGCTGGTGATGCGCGTGCTCCCCTGGGTCTGCGCCGGCGCGGGACTCGTCCTGATCGTCGGGACGCTCTACCGAGGCCGGATCCGCGCGCTGGCGGACCATCTGCCGGACAGCGCGCGGGTCTATGTACTCGCGGGCGGCGGCCTGCTGATCCTGTCGGGCCTGGCCGTCGCGCTGCTGGTGAACCGCCGGCCGCAGCTGAGGAGGATGACGCAGGCGCAGGTCGCCGCGCACGCCCACCTGCGGCGGCTGCGCTACCTGCAGGCGGTGACCCGGACCGCGGTCGGCGAGACGGCGATCCCGGGCGGCTCCAAGATCGGCGGCCAGCTCGCGGTGCAGCGGACCGAGCAGGCCGAGAGCCTGCCCGGCCTGGTCGCCGGGTTCCAGGAGCTGCTCACGATGGTCGGCACCGAGCGCCGGGCCAGCCGCAACAAGGTCGTCATCGGGGTGGACGAGCTCGACAAGATCGCCACGGCGGGCGAGGCGGAGCAGTTCCTCAACGACCTCAAGGTGATCTTCGGGGTGCCCGGCTGCTACTTCCTGGTGACCGTCTCGGAGGACGCCCTGGCCGCGTTCGGGCGGCGCAGCCTGTCGGTCCGCGACACCTTCGACAGCGCCTTCGACACGGTCGTGGAGATCCCGCCACTGCGGGGAGGGGAGGCCCTGGACCTGCTGAGCCGGCGCGGCGTCCCGCTCCCGGTGCCGTACGTGTGGCTCTGCCATGTCATGACCGCGGGGCTGGCCCGCGACCTCGTCCGGTCGGTGCGCGGGCTCGCCGCCGTGTCGGCCGAGTGGCGTGAGGAGCCGCCGCCGGACGGGCGGCTCGGCGGGTCCCGGCAGGAACTGGAGCACCTGGCCCGCCGGATGATCGCCGAGGACGTCGCGGCGGTCATGGAGGCACAGCTGCGCAGAGCGGCCGCCGACGACGACGGGACGACCGCCCTGCTGGAATGGCTGGCCGCCTGCGCCGACGTCCCCATCGCCGCCGACGACATCGAGACGGGCATCGCCGCGATGCCGGCGGGCGAGCTGAGCTTCGCCGCGCGCACCCTGGCGGTGCAGACGAGGACCTACCTGGCGATCACCGCGATCCTCGTCCGGCTGTTCGTCGAGCACCCGAAGGAGACGGCGGAGTGGCTGCGCGCCATCGCCGAGCGGCCACAGGACCGGCATCCGCTCGATCGGCTCGCCGAGATCAGAGGGCTTCTCGCGAACCATCCGCAGCTGGCCTGGCACGCGATGCTGAGGCTCCGCCGCGAAGCCGCATGGCCGGTCCCGCAACCGCCCCTCGACCTCGCCGCCGCTCGTCGGTCAGCGTGACGGGGACGGTCAGCGGCCCTTGCGGAGGGGGTCGAGCCAGGCCAGCGGGGCGGGTGTGGTGCCGGTCGCGATGTGCTCGGCCAGCAGCCGTCCGGTCAGCGGCCCGAGGGTCACTCCCCACATGCCGTGCCCACCCGCGATGTAGACACCATCGGTGGCCGACGGCCCGACCAGCGGGATCCCGTCAGCGGTCAGAGGGCGGGCACCGACCCAAGGGTCGGTGACCGACCCCCACTCGGCCCCTTCCAGCAGCGGACGCACCGCACGAAGGGTCGCCGCGAGCGCACGCCGATCCGGTGGGGCGTCGGGACGCTGGAACTCCATGATGCTGGTCACCCGCGCCGCGCTCGCGCCCCGCGGCGCAAGCGCCGCGCGGGCGGCCGGGAAGTACAACGGCCCCTGCAACGGACGACGCAGCGGCACGGTGAAGCTGTAACCGCGTCCGCCGTACTGCGGGACCCGCACGCCGTGGTCGGCGGCCAGCTCCGGCAGCCACGCTCCGGAGGCGAGGATCACCGCGTCCGCGTCCCGATGCCCGTCCGCGCACCGGACGCGGACCCGGCCCGCGTGCCGGTCGACGCCCGTCACCGTCACATGTTCGGTGATCTTCCCGTTCCGGGCCCGGACCTGGTCGGCCAGCGCCGCAGTGTAGGCGCCCGGGTCGAGGTACCGCTGCCCGTCGATCCGGACGGCCAGCGCGATCTCTCGGGAAAGGTTCGGCTCGGCGGCGCGGGCCTGCGCTCCGGTCAGCAGCCCGACCTCGACCTGCTGCCCGGCCGACGCGACGCCCTCCAGCTCGTGCAGCAGTCCCGCCGCCTGCCCGGCCTGGGTGAACGCGGCCAGCACAGCGGCTTCGCGGGTGGGGGCGTCCACGCCGGCTCGGCGCTGCGCGTCGAACGCGTCGAAGATCTGGGCGTTGAGCATGCGATACCCGTCCATCGCCCGGCTCCAGCGGCGGCCCGTGCAATGCCGCACCAGCCGCACCAGAAAACGGACGAGCTCGGTGTCGGCCCGGACCGGGAGCCGCACCGGCGACCCCGGGTCGAGCACCGCCCGCAGGCCGAACCGCAGCATCGAGGGCTCCGGCAGCGGCACCGTCAACGAAGGCGCCACATAACCGGCGTTCCCCCACGAAGCCCCTCGCCCGACCCGTCCCTTATCGAGCACCTCGACCTCGACGCCGTAGTCCTGCAACGACCAGGCGCACGACAGCCCGACCATCCCCGCGCCCACGACCACCACCCGGCGCGGCGTCATACGGCCGCCCCTACCGGCCAGCCGCAACCGGGCCGGTCAAAGGTGCGCGTACCCGAGGCGTGATGCGGAAGCGTTCTCATGATCCCTTTCTACTTCCGTCCGCCGCCCGGAGGAACCGGCGGAACCGTGCGGGCGCCAGCTCGGCTGCGCGGTCGGCATGATCGTGACCTGCTGGAGAGCGCCCTGGTCGGTGACGTGGCTCTGCAGTTCCGTGCCGACGATGCCGGGCTCGATGGCCGACACCCGGACGTTCTTCGCGCCCAGTTCGACGCGCAGGTGGCGCGAGAGATGGGTGGCGTACGCCTTGGTGGCGGAGTAGACGGCGAAGTCGGGAAAGATGTTCTGCGCGCGCCGAGCGAGGCGAGCTTCTCGGCTGCGGCCTCGCCGATGCCGCCGGCCGGCCGCGCCATGGGCGCACTGGGGGTCATGGACCGCAGCAAGGAGATCGCCGGTTTTGTCCGCACCCGTCGCGCGCGCTCGAACAGGGACGTCCGGGGAACCCGTCGGCGGAGGTCGTCGAGGCGCTGTCGCGGGCACTGCGGCTGGACGCCTCGGAACGCGAGCACCTCGGCGACCTGCTGCTGACGCGCCGCGGCGCGGGGCGGCGCAGTCCGCAGCGGCCCCAGCGGGTACGGCCGGGGCTGTTCTTGATGCTGGAGACGTTCGACCACGTCCCGGCGTTCATCTTGGGGCGGCGCACGGACGTGCTCGCCTCCAACCACCTGGCCCGCGCGGTGCTGACGGACTTCGAGGCGCTGCCCGCCCGGCACCGGAACCGACCCGAGCTCGGTGATCACCACCGCCGCCGGCCTCTCCCGACCGGGTGGTCAGGGCCGTTGCCGGGTCAGGAACGCGGTCGCGACCTTGGCCGTCTGCTCGGCGCTCCAGGGGCCGGGAATCGCAGCCATCAGGCGTTCGGCGCGCTCGGGTTCGGTGCGGGCGTAGGCCGCCGCGATCTCTGTCAGCGCCAAGCGGCGGTTCCCTTTGCCGGAGATCGCATCGGCGACCCGTTCGGCCCGTTCGGGGTCGATGAGCGCCCATCCGGCCGCGACCTCGGCCAGTGGCCAACGCCGCTGCCAGCGTCCGAGCGCCCGCGCCAACCCCTCGGTCTCGTCCAGCAGCCGCACTGCGCGCTCGCGGTCGGACTCGGCGCACCCGGCGGCGACCCTGGCCAGGGCGATCCGGTGTCCTGGAGCGCGGACGACACCACGAGCCAGCCGCTCGGCCCGCTCGGGGACGATCGCGGCCCACAGCACGGCGATCCGCACCAGCAGCGGCCCCTGCTGCTTGCCTTCGACCTGGTCACGGGTCACCGTCTCGGCCTGCTCCAGCAGCCGCTCGGTCCGGTCCGGGCACGCGTCGGCCACGTTCAGCAACGCCTCCGCCTGCGCCCGAGGCAGATCGATATCGCGCGCCAGTCGTTCAGCGTGTTCGGGGTCGAGCACCGCCATCACCCCGGCGACGGCCGCCAACGCGGCCCGCTGCCCGTCGGGTCCATCGAAGGGTGAGGGGCCGAGGTCCTCCTCGAACAGGCTGCGGTGGTGGCGGACGACCGCCACGGCCTCGTTCAGCAGCCGTTCGGCGTCCCGGCGATCGTGCGTCGTGTACGCCCGCGCGATCTCGGCCAGCGCGCACGCCCGCCGTCCCGCCACCCTGGCCTTGCCGGCGCGCTTCTCGGCCTCCACGAGCAGCCGGTCGGCGCGCTCGGGATCCATTCGCCACCAGACCGCGGCCAGACGGGGCAACTCCGGCGGCGCATGCTCGCTCGCATCCAGAAACCGCGCTCTGTCCTCGGCCCCGCTCAACAGCCGCCGCGCCACCCGCTCGCCCTTGCTCGACCCTGCGGTCGCCTCGCCCCCGTCGTCGTCACCGTCGTCCTCGCCATTGGCGACGGATCGGGGCACCGCGTGCCGGTCGGTGGTCTGCGGGATCAGGCGGGCGGCGACGGCCTCGGCGCTGGCGGGGCGGTCAGCCGGGTCCTTCGCCAGGAGGTCCTGTGCGATCTGCTCCAGGTCGGCCGGGATGTCCGGGCGGAGCTGCCGGAGCGGGGGCGGGTCGGCGTTCAGGTGCTGGGCCATCAGCACCGCAAGCGACTCACCGGTGAAGGGCGGGCGCCCCGTGAGCAGCGCGTACAGCACGCAGCCCAAACTGTAGAGGTCGGCGCGCTGGTCGATGTCGCCGCTTCGCCACTGCTCGGGCGACATGTACAGCGGGGTGCCGACCAGCCGTCCATGCAATGTCTGGGACGTCGGCCCGTCGTGCCATCGGGCGATTCCGAAGTCGCAGATCTTCACCCGGCCCCCGGCCAGCGCCATCAGGTTGGCGGGCTTGAGGTCACGGTGCACCACCCCGGCCGCGTGCGCCACCGCCAGCGCGTCGACGACCTGCGCTGTCACCGACCGCACCCGCTCCACAGGCAACCCGCCGGCGTGCCGGGCCAGTTCCGCCGCCACGCTCTCCCCGTGCAGCAGCTCCATCACCAGGTACCACTGCCCGCCGTACTCCCCGAAATCGTCGACCCTGGTAATTCCCGGATGCGTCAGCCGCACGGCGATCCTGGCCTCCTGCTTGAACTTGCCGAGCCACACCGGCCCGGCCTCGGCCACCTCCCGGCCCAGGAACTTGATCGCCACCTCCCGGTCCCTCAGCAGGTCCGTGGCTCGCCAGACCTCCCCGAACCCACCGCGCCCCAGCTCGCCGACCAGCCGATACCGCCCCGCAAGCTCCGCGCCGACCAGCACCGCATCCCGCCCGTCTCCACGACTCCAGACACCGCCATTCTCCACTCGGTGAACCGGCGGTGCGCCGTTTGCCAGGACACCCGGAAATCGAGGCGGCAGCCGGTGGTCGCCACGAACACGATCGCGGCCGGCAGCTCGCAGTCAACGACCCGGTGTTGCGGTCAGAACGTGGCGATCGGGTTGACCGGGCTGCCGGAGGTCCCGGCGAAGCGGACCGGCGCGACTGCGAGGTGGAAGTCCCACTGGCCGAGCTCGGTGGCCGTCGCGGCGCACGCCTCCAGGTCGCAGTTGTCGAGCAGCCACAGACCCATCGCGACGAGGCCCACGGTGTGAACCGGCATCGCCATGTCCTCGTACCCCGACGGCTGAACGTCTTGGGGAGTGTCGGCGCCGATCAGCGCGACTCCCCGTTCATGCAGCCAGGGCAGGCAGGACGCATGCCAGCCGGCCTGCGTGAAACCGCCGGACGCACCGGACTCGTGCCGGACGCGGCCATAGCCGGTCCGCAGCAGCACCGCATCGCCGGACCGCACCCGCACACCCTGGCGACGCTCGGCCTCCTCAAGATCCTCGGGAAACACGCCCTCACCCGGTTCCAGCCACGGCACGTCGCGGACCTTCGCGATGTCCAGCAGGACACCGCGCGTGACGATCCCCTCCGCCGCCGCCGTGACGGCCCCCCACGCCGATCCCGTTTCGGCGTCGACCAGCGAATGCGGCCGCCCGTTGTACATCGTGCCGTCCCAGAAGATGTGGCACGGCGAGTCGATGTGGGTGATGGTGTTGCCGTGGAAGAGGATGCCGAGCCGCTCGTTCGAATAACCCCAGTGCCGGTCATTGCGGAATCCGGGCAGCGGCATGTCCTCGACGCCCGGCATGTCGGCGAAGCACGGGCACGACGTCGTCGACCGCTCCATTTCTTCCGGTACGGCCACCTCCCATGCGCACGACACGCTCCTGCCGTGGCGCACGGCCCGCGCCGCCGCCAGCCGGACGTCGTCGGTGATGTGGTTCAGCGTGCCGAGCTCGTCGTCGTCACCCCACCGTCCCCAGTTCGACAGCGTGTCGAAATACCTGAACACGTCATCCTGTGCAGGCATCGATCGCTCAGCCGTCATCCCAGCATCACCCCTGTTGTGACCTGCCGGGTCGGTGACACGGTCCTTGGCGTGGTGGTCCCGGATGGCGTCCAAGACCTCGGGGAGCTGCCCGCGGGCCGCGGCCGAGCGCAGGTGGTCGAGGTAGTCGCGGGATTCGACGATCTTTCCGTCCCGAACGCGCATGACGAAGACGGCAGGGATGGCGAAGGGTTCGCCGGTCTCCACCACGACGCCTTCGTACTGGAATTCGGCCACGATGACCTCGGGGTCGGTGGTCTGGTGAACGTTGATCCGGGTCGGCCGACGCCGCAGGGTCGGGCCCTGGTACGGCTGTGGTCCGCCACCGAAATGGGTTCGCAGCTCTTCGCGGGAGCGCATCGGCGGCGCCTCCAGCGGGAAGAACGGATGGCGGACATCGGTTCGCTCCGCGTACAGGTCCACCACGTCCGCCCAGCGCTCTTCACAAACGCCGTGCACGAGTTTCAAGAAGACATCGCGAGGAGTATCGGTCACCGGCTCACCGTAACCCGCCCCCGCCCGGAGCGCGCTCGACACACGCACAGCGCGCGAGGTGCCCCCGGGAGGACTGGATCGGGGTCATGGGCGCCAGTGCACGCCGCGTCCGACGATGCGACCACAGTCCCGACAGATCCAGTTCGGTACACCCGAATCCATCCCCCGGAGCTTCTTCACGCCATGTTCGTGGAGGCAACTCGAGTCGTGATAACGCGGATAAGCCGCGCCCGGCGACCTGGGCGGTCGGCGCATTTCCTTGCGGTACAGCCACCGCTCTACCGCGTCCAGGAGCCGCTCGACGAGCCGGTCACACCTAACGCCCATGAATAGACGGTAACGCTTTGTCACCTCGCCAGGCGCTCGTCCGTCGACGTCGCGTTCGACTCCTATTGACCGATGCGGCGCCAGGCGATGGCCTTGTCCGGGGGCGGCCGGACAAGGCCATCGCGCATATGGGCTTGGTGGGCGCTGGGAGCGTACCGCTGACGATCGGCGCGTTTCTCGGCGCAGGCGCAGTCTCCGGTCAGGCGTCGGCGCGGTCGTAGATGAGGCAGAGGGCGCCGCTCTCGGTGGCGGCGGTGCTGGTCAGGGACCAGGACGAGCGGGGCGTCGTGTCGTCGAACAGGTGGGCTCCGCCGCCCACGAGCTCCGGGCAGAGGGTGATGCTGAGCCGGTCCAGTTCGCCGGCTTCGATCAGGTTGCGGATGACGCTGGTGCTGGCCAGGACGATGATGTCGCCGCCCTCCTGGGCGCGCAGCTCCTTGACCGTGGTCGCGGGGTCGGCGGTGGCGACGCGCGCGTTGTCCCAGTCGGCGCGGTCCAGGGTGGTGGAGAAGACGACCTTCTCGACCGCGGTGAGCCAGCGGGAGAACTCCCGGTCCCGCGGGTCGGCGCCCTCGTCGTCGGCGACGGCGGGCCAGAAGCCGGCGAAGCCCTCGTAGTTCTTGCGGCCGAGCAGGGCGGTGGTCGCCGTGCCGGTGACCGACACCATGTGGTCGCGGGCTCCGTTGGTGGTGGCGTGCGGCACGATCCAGCTCATGTCGTACTCGCCGCCCGGGCCGCAGATGCGGCCGTCCAGGGACAGCGTGATGTTCGCGGTGACCGTGCGGCGGGCGTTCTCTCCGGACATCGGATGGTTCCTTTGCTCTCGTCGGGATGACGTCTTCACCATCCCGTTTCGGGTGGCAGGCTGTCGTCGTCAGACTTGGTGACATCCGGTCCGGGCTTGGGGGGATGGTGACGGGTTCGGTCGTCAGTCCGGTCCTGGTCGGACGGGACGGTGAGATCGCCGCGCTGAGGGCGGCCTACGAGCGGGCCCGCGCGGGGCGGCCCGGGACGGTGCTGGTCTGCGGTGAGCCGGGCATCGGCAAGTCGCGGCTGGTCGCGGCCGCGGTCCGGGAGCTGCCCGGCGACCCCCTGGTGCTGTCCGGCGGGTGCCTGGAGCTGGGCTCGGAGGGTGCTCCGTACGTCCCGTTCGTCGCCGTCCTGCGGGATCTGGTGCGCCGGTTCGGGCGGGCGCAGGTGGCGGCGCTGCTGCCGCCGGGAGGCTCCGCGCTCGGTGACTGGCTGCCCGACCTCGGGCCGGCGCCCGCGCGGTACGGGCCGACCCGGTTGCTGGAGGAGATGCTCACGCTGCTGTGCCGGGTGGCGGAGGCGCGGCCCGTCGTGGTCGTCGTGGAGGACCTGCACTGGGCGGACGCGTCGAGCCGCGAGCTGTTCGCGTACCTGGCCCGCAACCTCGCGGACGGCGCCGTCCTGCTGGTCGGGACCGTCCGCACCGGGGAGCCGGCCGCGGGGCATCCGAACCGGCGGATGCTCGCGGAGCTCGGCCGTGGCGGCGCGGTGGAGCGCATCGTCCTCGGCCCGCTGGAGCAGGGGCATGTCGCCGCGCTGCTCGCGGCCGTGGACGGGCAGGCGCCCGACCCGGCGCGCAGCGCGCGGATCCACCGGCGCAGCGGCGGGAACCCGCTGTTCGTCGAGGCGCTGAGCAACGCGGGCGAGGCACCGCCCGGCGACCTGCGGAGCCTGCTGCTGGCCCGGATCATCGACCTGCCGGGCCCGGCCCGGGACGTGCTGGAGGCCCTCGCTATCGCGGGGGCCGAGCTTCCCGACGACCTGGTCCGCGAGGTCGCAGGCGAGTCCGGGAAGTCCGCGGAGTCCGGGGACCGCGTCCGGGCGGCCATCGACGAGCTGAGCGGGCGCGACCTGGTGGTGGCGCGGGAGGACGGGTACGCGATCCGGCACGACCTCATCCGCGAGGCGGTGTACGAGGCGCTGCCGCCGGACCGGCGGCGGCACATGCACGCCCGGTGCGCCGAGGCGCTCGCCGGACGCGCCGGCGGCGGCACGGCCCTGGCGGAGCACTGGACGGCCGCGGGCGAGTTCGCGCGGGCGCTGCCCGCCGCCTGGGACGCGGCCGGCCTCGCGGCGCGGCAGAACGCCTACGACGAGCAGCTCCACCTGCTGGAGCTGGTCCTGGAGCAGTGGGAGAAGGTGCCGGACGCGTCCGGTCTCGTCGGCGCGAGCCGCACGGCCGTGCTGGAGCACGCCGCGGCGGTGGCGTTCGCGGCGGGCAGGTCCGCGGCGGGCGTGGCCTACGGCACCGCCGCGCTCGACGAGCTGGACCCGGCGGCCGAACCAGAGCGGGTCGCGCGGCTGCTCGGCCTGCGCGGCCGGTTGCGGAGCCGGCTCGACGGCACGGGACGCGACGATCTGCGCCGGGCGGTCGCGCTGGTGCCTGCGGGGTCGGCGGATCCGCTGCGCAGCCGCCTGCTGTCCGCTTCGGCGTTCACCGACTTCATGGCGGGCGACACCGGCGACGCCCGGCGGCACGCGGCGGAGGCCCTCGACATCGCCGAACGGCTCGGCGCCGACGCCCTGCGCGCGCCCGCGCTGCTCGTCCTGGCGGCGCTGCACGGCCTGGACGGCGGCCACGAGCAGATGCGCCGCACGTTCGCCGAGGCGCGCCGTACCGCCGAGGCCGCGGAGGACACGCACACGTTCCTGACCACCTTCCAATGGGAGGCGATCGACATCGCGGACGCGGGCCGCTACGAGGAGGCGGCCGCGCTCGCCGGCACCGGGCAGCGGGCGGCCGAGCGGCTCGGCCAGGGCCGGTCCCGCGGCAGCATGCTCGCCGCCGTCCGCGCCGCCCAGCTGTGCTCGCTCGGACGCTGGGACGAGGCGCTGGAGGTCGCCGGCGACGCCCTCGCCCTGGCACCGCCCCCGCTCTACACCGCCTACCTGCGCCTCGCCACCGCGGAGGTGACCCACCGGCGGGGCGAGACCGGCCGGTTCGAGACGCTGCTGCGCCAGCTCGCCGAGTTCGTCCGGCACACGCCCGGCGCGGTCGAGGCGACCTCCTGGTTCGCCCTGCTGCGCATCGTCCACGCGCTCGGCCGGGACGACCCGGAAGCCGCCGACCGGATCGTGAGCGAGCACCTGGCGGCCGCGGAGGCCTGGCCGCCGCACGACACGGCGCGTCTCGCGGTGCTCGGGGCGCGAGCGCAGCGGCTCCGCCGGACGGCGGCGCCGCGGAACCGCCGGATCGCGGACCAGACCGCGGACAGGCTCGGGGAACTGGCCCGCATGCTCGACTCCCTGCCGGCCACCACCCCGGTGCTCGACGCCCACCGCCGCACCTTCCGCGCACTGACCTCACCCGGCGAGCTGCCGGCCTGGGACGACGCCGCGGACGCCTGGCGCGCTCTGCGCAACCCCTACGAGACGGCCGTCGTGCTGGCCGAGGGCGCGGTCGCCGCGCTCGCGTCCAACAACCGTCCGGGCGCCCGGGTCCGGCTGCGGGAGGCCCGTGCCCTCGCGACCACGCTGGGCGCCGCGCCGCTGCTGGCCCGCATCGACGACCTGGCGTCCCGGGGCCGCCTCGGCGACGTCGCGGACGCCCCGGCGGGCAACGGCCACGGCCTGACCCGACGGGAGCTGGACGTGCTGAGGGTGCTCGCCCGCGGCCGGTCGAACCCGCAGATCGCCGCGGAGCTGTTCATCTCGACCAACACCGTTGCGACCCATGTGGCGCGCATCCTCACCAAGCTCGGCGTGGCCACCCGGACGGAGGCCGCCGCCCGCGCCCGCGAGTACGGCCTCCTCGACCGCTGAGCCCCCGCCCTGGCAGGGAAGCGGGGCCGTGCCGACTTGAGCGGTCTCCGAGGGGAACGCGAATCGTCCGCTCCAGGGTGGACGCGTCAGCCCCGGCCCGGCCGGGGCACCGCCGCCCGCCCGAGGATCGCTGATGCGCGCACTGCTGCTGAGCACGCCGTTCGTCTCGCATGTCGCCCCGTTGATCCCGCTGGCCTGGGCGTTGCGGGCGGCGGGCCACGAGGTGATCGTCGCCGGGCAGCCGGACGTGGCGGACGGCGTCCGGGCGGCGGGACTGTGCGGCGCGCCGATCGGCGAACGCTACGGCGGGACGGAGATGATGGCGCTGCACCTCCCCCCGGGCACCCGCCCCCTCCAGGTCATGGGCCCGGGCACCGCGGAGACCGCGGCCCTGGAGGCGAGGGCGTGGCGCCGGCACGCGGAGTTCATGTTGCCGCCGTACCTGGAGTTCGCCCGGTCGTGGCGGCCCGACCTGATCATCTCCGAGCAGCTGGAGTTCGCGGGAGTACAGATCGGCGAGCGGCTCGGCGTCCCCGTCGTGCGGCATCGCTGGTTCGCCGACCCGTACGGCGAGCACCTGGCGGGGCTGCCCGAACCCGACCTGACCCTCGATCCCTGCCCGTGCCCGGCTCCCGGCGACTCCAGCGCCGCTTCCCGAGTGCAGGCGATCCGGCCCGTGCCGTGGAACGGCACAGGACCGCCCCCGGCCGGCCTCGAGCCCACGACCACACGCGACCACCGCGTCTGCGTCAGCCTGGGAAACCAGACCCTCGCCCTCAACGGCATGCCTCTGCTGCGCGGCATCGTCGCCGCGTTCTCCCGGCTGCCGGGCGTCGAAGCCGTCGTCACGGTGGACGAGGCGTACCGTGCCCGCCTCGGCCCGGTCGCCGGAAACGTCACGGTGATCCCGCCGACTCCCCTCGTCCACCTCCTGGACGGCTGCGACGCGATCGTTCACCACGCCGGCGCGGGGACCGCGCTCACCGCCACGGTCGCCGGACTGCCGCAGCTCGTCCTCCCGCAGCTTGCCGACCAGTTCGCCAACGCCGGCAGGCTCGTGGCCGCCGGCGTCGCCGTCTCCGTCGCGACGGCCGAGGAGCAGGACGACCCCGCCGTCCTCGCGGACCGCCTTCGCGATCTGCTCGACGAGCCCGCCACCGCCGCGGCCGCGGCCCGGCTGGCGGACGCCGTACGGACCATGCCGAGTCCCATCGAGACCACCCGCCGCCTGGAACGGCTCGGCTCCCTCGAGGCGGCAGGACGGAGAGAACGATGAACGCGAAGGCGCCCGCCGAGGACGAGGTCCGCGCGGACAGACCGCTCCCGCCCGGGATGACCGAGCTGCGGGTCCTGCTGTTCAGCATCGGCATGATGCTGACGATGGTGCTGGCGCTGCTGGACCAGAGCATCGTGGCCGCCGCCGCCCCGCAGATCCTCACCGACCTGCATCCGGTGGGCGGCGTCGGGCAGTTCCCCTGGCTGATCACCGCGTACATGCTGGCCGCGACCACCGCGCAGCCGCTCTACGGCCGGCTCAGCGACAACCTCGGCCCGAAGCGCATCTACCTCGGCGCCCTCGGGGTCTTCCTGCTCGGCTCGGTGCTCTGCGCGTTCGCCCAGAGCATGCCCCAGCTCATCGCCTTCCGCGCGGTGCAGGGCCTCGGCGGCGGCGGGCTGATGAGCATGGGCCTCATCGTCATGGCGACCCTCTACCCGCCCAAGGAGCGCGGCACCGGCGCGGGGATCGGCGGCCTGCTCATCGCGCTGTCGCTGGTCGCGGGGCCGCCGCTCGGCTCCTGGCTCAGCGACCGGTTCTCCTGGCGGTGGATCTTCTACGTCAACCTGCCGGTCTGCGTCGGCGCGTTCGTCCTCATCGCGCTGTCCCTGCGCCTCGCACCGCCCAAGGGCCCGCGCCGCGGGCTGGATCTCATCGGCGCCGCCCTGATCGGCGCCGGCGCGAGCGGGCTGCTGCTGGCCGCGAAGGAGGCCGGGGAACCGCACGTGTCGACGTCCGGGCTGCTCGTGCCCGGCGGGGTGGGCCTGGCCCTGACGGTCGCGTTCGTGGTGCGCCAGGCGACGACGGCGGAGCCGCTGATCTCGCTGTCGGTGTTCCGCGACCCGGTGTTCAGGCTGCTGGCGCCGCTCCAGTTCATCGGCGGGTTCGCGCTGCTCACGCTGCCCATGTTCGTCGTCACCTACCTGCGGGTGATCCGCAACGACACCGCCGGGTCGGTGGTCGTGCACATCGTCCCGATGGCGATCGGCATCGCGCTGGTCTTCCTGGTCTGGGGCCGGGTGCTGGCCCGCACCGGCCGCTGCAAGCCCGTCCTGGTGGCGACCACGCTGATCAGCGCGGCGGCCGCCGCGCTCGCCGCCCTGCTCCCGATCGACACCGACCCGCTGTTCCTGGACGGCTGCCTCGTGCTGCTCGGCGTGGGGGTGGGCGGGGTCACGCAGGTGGCGCTGTTCGCCACCCAGGCCGCCGCCCCGCCCGAACGGCTCGGCGTGATCACCACCGCGGCGCGGTTCGCCACGACGCTGGGCTCGGCGGTCGGCAGCGCGGTGCTCGGCGCGATCCTGAACACCCGGTTCGCGAGCGCGCTCTCGGGCACCTCGGTCGGCGCGACGGACGAGGACGCGCTGTTCGAGCACCTGCGCACGGCGTCCGGCCCGGTGCGCGACCGGCTCGTGCACGCCTACGCCGCCGCCTCGGACGCGGTGTTCGTCACCTCCGCCGTCATGATCGCGCTCGCCGTGCTGCTCGCCGCGCTGGTCCGCGACATCCGCGTGGACGTGGCCGAACCGGACGTGCCCGCGCCGGACGTGCCCGCGCCGAACGTGGCCGAGCCCGACTCGGCCCCCCACCTCTAGGAGCCTCCGTTGCGCGTCCTCATGTTGAGCACGCCCGTGTCCACCCACTTCGCGTCGATGGTGCCGGTCGCCTGGGCGCTGCGCGCGGCCGGTCACGAGCTGGTCGTCGCCGGGCAGCCCGACATCGCCGCCGCGGTGCGCGACGCGGGCATGAACTACGCCGTCTTCGGACCCCGCTTCCACGCCCTCGACCTGCTGCTGCCCTTCCTCGGCGGCGGCGACCGGCCGCTCCAGATCCTCGGGCCCGCGACGGCGGAGTCGCTGGCCAGCGGCACCCGGCCCTGGGTACTGCACAGCCGCTACCTCCTCCCCCGGTACCTGGAGTTCGCGCGGTCCTGGCGGCCGGACCTGATCCTCTCCGAGCAGTTCGAGTTCGCCGGGCTGGTGATCGGCGGGGCGCTGGGCGTCCCGGTCGTGCAGCACCGCTGGGGCGTGGACATGCTCGCGTTCGCGATGCGCCCGGCGGCCGAGGAGCTGCTCGCCGGGGCGTGCGAGCGGCTCCGCCTCGCCCGGCTGCCCGAGCCCGACCTGATCCTGGACCCGACCCCGCCCGAGCTGCAGCTGCCCGAGCTGCCCCCGGCGCAGCCCGTCCGTCCCGTGCCCTTCAACGGCACCGGGTCGCTGCCCGGCTGGGTGCACGAGCCGTTCCCGCAGAGCCGCCGGGTGTGCGTGAGCCTGGGCAACCAGACCCTCGCGCTGAACGGCGTGCCGCTGCTGAAGAACATCATCGCCGCGCTCGGCCGGCTGCCCGGCGTGCAGGCGGTCGTCACCGCGGAGCCCGAGTACCACGCGGAGATCGGGACGGTCCCCGAGCACGTCCTGATCGTCCCGCCGACGCCGCTCTCGCACTTCCTGCACACCTGCGACGCGATCGTCCACCACGGCGGCGCCGGGACCACGCTCACCGCCCTCGCCACCGGCCTGCCGCAGCTCGTCCTGCCCCAGGTCGTGGACCTGGCGGGCGAGCGGCTGGTCGCCACGGGAGCGGCGATCAGCATCCGGGACCCGAAGGAACAGGACGACCCGGACATCGTCGCCGACCGCCTGCGCGCCGTGCTCGACGAGCCGCACCGCGCCGAGGCCGCGGCGGCCCTGCGGGACGCCGTCCATGCCATGCCGTCCCCCGCCCAGCTCGTTCCCCGGCTCGAGAAGCTCGCCGGGCCGTGACCGGTCCGGCCCGGCAAGGAGTCCACATGCGCGTACTGATGCTGAGCACGCCGTTCCCCACCCACTTCACGCCGATGGTGCCGCTGGCCTGGGCGCTGCGCGGGGCGGGCCACGACGTCGTGGTCGCCGGGCAGCCCGACGTCACCGACGCCGCCCACGCCGCCGGCCTGGCCACGGTCGTGATCGGCGAGCGCTTCCACGCGTCCGACATCTTCAGCCGCAAGCTGCCCGCCGGGAAGCGGCCGCTGGAGCTGATGGGGCCGCCGACGCCCGAGCTGCTGGCGTCGACCTCGCGGATGTGGGAGATCCACGCCCGCTACCTGGTGCCCCGGTATCTGGAGTTCGCCCGGGAGTGGCGTCCCGATCTCATCGTCACCGAGCAGATGGAATTCGCCGGCCGCATGATGGGCGGCGTGCTCGGCGTGCCCGTGGTGGCGCACCGCTGGTTCATCGACCCGCTCAGCGCCCCCACGGCGGGCTCGGTGCGGGCGTTCCTGCACGGCGCCTCGACGCGGCTCGGGCTGGAGGACGGGCTGCCCGATCCCGACCTGGTCCTGGATCCCTGCCCGCCGAAGCTGCAGGTGCCCGACCTGCCCGAGGGGCTGCCCATCCGGCCCGTCCCGTCGAACGGGTCGGGGCCGCTGCCCGGCTGGGCCCTCCGGCCGCGCGCCCGGGAGCACCGCGTCTGCGTGAGCCTCGGCAACCAGACCATCGCCCTGAACGGGATGCCGCTGCTGAAGAACATCATCGCCGGCATCGCCCGCCTGCCCGGCGTCGAGGCGATCGTCACCGCGGCCACCGAGTTCCACCCGGAGCTGGCGGAGGTGCCGGACGAGGTCAAGGTCGTGCCGCCGACGCCGCTCAACCAGTTCCTGCACACCTGCGACGCCGTCGTCCACCACGGCGGCGCCGGCAGCTCGCTGACCGCGACCGCCATGGGCGTACCGCAGCTGGTGCTGCCGCAGATGGTCGACCAGTTCCCGAACGCGCTGCGGCTGGCCGCCAGCGGTGCGGCGATCGCGGTCGAGTCCGTGGCCGGGCAGGACGACCCGGACGTCGTGGCCGGGCATCTCAGGGAGCTTCTCACCGAGCCCTCCTGGGCCGCGGCGGCGGAGGAGCTGAAGGCCGCCGCCGACGAGATGCCCTCCCCCGCGCAGGTCGTGCCGCAGCTCGAAGCCCTCGCGGCGACCGGCCGCCGGCCGACCGACGACCAGGCGACCGGCCGCCGCTCGACCCACCGCCATGACGAGGAGCGTTGATGCGCGTCCTGATGCTGAGCACGCCGCTGTCCACCCACTTCACGCCGATGGTGCCGCTGGCCTGGGCGCTGCGCGGGGCGGGCCACGACGTCCTGGTCGCCGGGCAGCCCGACGTCACCGACGTCGCCCACGCCGCCGGCCTGACCACGGCCGTCTTCGGCGACCGCTTCCACGCCGTCGACCTCTTCAGGGCCGGGCTGCGTCCCGGCCGGCGACCGCTGCAGGAGTTCGGGCAGCCCACGCCGGACCAGCTGAACAGCACCCCTCAGGTCTGGCGCAACCATGTCTCCTACTACCTCGACGACTACCTGGAGCTCGCCCGGGCGTACCGGCCGAACCTGGTGGTGTCGGAGCAGATGGAGTTCTCCGGGCGGGTGATCGGCGCCGTGCTGGGGGTCGCGTCGCTCCAGTTCCGCTGGGGCGTCGACCCCTACACCGGCGCAGGCGAACGGCTGGTCGGGCTCTTCATGGGACCGATGTGCGAGCGCCTGGGGCTGCGCGGCGGCCTGCCCGACCCCGACCTCATCCTCGATCCCTGTCCGCCGGGCCTCCAGCTGCCCAACCTTCCCAGCGCGCAGCCGATCCGGCCCGTCCCCTACAACGGCACCGGTCCGCTGCCGGACTGGATCCACGAGCCGAAGGGGCGCGCCCACCGCGTGTGCGTGAGCCTCGGCAACCAGACGCTGGCGCTCAACGGGGTGCCGCTGCTGAAGAACATCATCGCGGCCCTCGCCACGCTGCCCGAGGTCGAGGCGATCGTCACCGCGGCCGCCGGCCACCACGCCGAGCTGGGAGAGATTCCCGCGAACGTCAGGGTCGTCGCGCCGACGCCGCTCACCGGCTTCCTCGAAGGCTGCGACGCCATCGTCCATCACGGAGGCTCGGGGACCTCGCTCGCGGCGTGCCACGCCGGCGTGCGGCAGCTGGTGCTGCCGCAGATCATCGACCAGTTCGCGACCGCGCGGCGGCTCGTGGCGACCGGTGCCGCGCTGGCGCTCGACACCGCGAAGGAACAGGACGATCCGAAGGTCCTCGCCGAGCGGCTCCGCGCACTGCTCGCCGGCTCCGGCCATGCCGAGGCCGCGCACCGGCTCGGCGTCGCGGCCCGCGAGATGCCCGCCCCCGCCGCGCTGATCCCCACCCTCGAGGAGCTGGCCGCCTGACCGGCCCCGGGACGGACGAGAGGAGGCCTGCACGGGACGGACATCCCGTGCAGGCCTCCGCCCTCGCGTGCGGGGCTCCGGGTCAGCCGGCCCGAGGCGGCCGCAGGACGGACGTGGACCGTGCCACGCCGACCCCGCCCGCCGCGCCGAGCCGCCGCTCGGCGGGCTCGCCCCGGGTGCCGGAGATGAGGCCCGCGGCCGTCGCCTTGTTGACCGCGTCGATCCGCGACTGGGCCCCGAGCTTGGTGAAGATGTTGCGCAGATGGCGCTTGACGGTGCCCTCGACGATGGAGAGCCGCGAGGCTATCTGGGCGTTACTGAGGCCCTGCGCCACGAACTCCAGCACCTCGCGTTCGCGCGGCGACAGGGGCCCGTCCTCGGGCTCCCCGGCGCTCAGCAGGCAGTCGGCCGAGACCGACAGCACCATCTTGCTTTCGTTGCCGTAGACGCCGCGGATCGCGCTCGCGAGCTCGTGGCGATTGGTGTCCTTGGGCAGATATCCATTGATGTCCAAGGACAATGCGTGTTGCACGAAACGTGGATTGTCATTCATCGAGAGCAGGATGATCCTGCTTCTGGGCGACGCCTGTCTCAGCCGGCGCACCCGGTCGGCGACCTCGTCGACGGGCAGCTCCGCGTCGACGAGGATCACCTCCGGGTGCACCGAGAGCACGATGGCCAGAGCGGTGGCCAGGTCCCCGGCCTCACCGACCACGGCGAAATCGCCTTCCATGAGGAGCACCTGGGCGAGTGCCTCACGGAAAAGCGTCCGAGCGTCGACCAGGAGTATCGCGATACGATTTTCAAGAGCCCACAAAGCGATTACCCCCCGCCGATTCAGCCCCCGAGATCACAAGATGAAGTTGATCATAGCGCAAGCCCACTCAGCGAGATGGCCGGTAGCGGACAGAACAAATGACAGGAATGACGTCCTGCGCATCGTGCGCTGCAGAGTGTGATGAGAACGCCCTACTGCGACGCGCCCGGGTAAGCAACGCGAGAGCGACGGAAACTCGACCCCGATTCGAATAGAGAGGCAACCAGTTGAATTTTCACGTTTTTGCACCGGTCCCCGGTGTCCGGCGCTTTCCATGTGTCAGGAATTGCGTCAGATATAAAACGCCTGGCCGCCGCGAACCCGCCGCGGCCCGGCCGGCGGGGCGAGTCGGGAACGTTCCGACTCGCCGCCCGCCGGCGCGCCCCGTGAACGGCCTTCAACGCCCGGGCAATGACGCCAGCTCCCGGTCGAGTTCGTCCGCCAGCCGGGCCCGCGCCGCCTCGAGATCGGCACCGTCCGCGAGGACGACCGCGCGGGACGCGACCACCGTGCCGTCGGTCAGGCGGTAGGTGCCCGTCAGCGAGTGCGCGTCCTCCGGGGTCTTGCGCGACTTGTAGGCGAGCGTGCGCTCGGGAAGGCAGGCCCGCGCCCAGGTCCGCTCATCGCTCGTCGTGCCGCCCAGCAGAGCGGCGTACACCGCCGGCCGGGGGGCGTCGGTCCGTACCTCGACCGTGCGGTCGACCGTCCGCGCGCGCAGCCCCTCGATCCCCGCGGCCAGCTTCGCCAGGTGCCGCAGCTGCATCGGCACCTTCTCGTCCAGGTCCGCGCCGATCCGCCCGGCGACCGCGGCGGCGTCGGCGGGCGCCTCCAGCGTGTGGCGCACGCGGACGAACGTGCCCGCCCCCTTCTCCTCGAAGGTCCACTCCCCGCGCAGGCGGCTGAGCGGCGGCCGGGGCGGCGCGTGCTCGAAGACGATGCGGCGCGCCGCCTCGTCCGCCTCCCGGTGGAACCGCCAGCTGCGGACCGAACCGCCGTCCAGCACCCAGCGCTCCACCAGGTCCCGGCCGCCCTCGACGGCGAGGATCTCCGCGTGCAGGTGCGGCGGGAAGTAGCGGGGCGCGGCCACGACATCGGCGACCAGCTCGTACACCGCGTCCGGCGCGGCCTCGACGGTGGTCTCGTGGGACAGCTCGATCATGACGCCTCCTCCTCGGAACGGGTGAGCCGGGAGGCGGGGCCCAGCGGGTCCTCGGTCAGCCTCGGGTCGCGCCGGACCGCGGGTTCGACCACCGCCTCGATCCGGTCGACCAGGTCGTCGCCCAGGACGTCGTCCACGGCGGCGAGGGTCTCGGTCAGCTGCTCGGGGCGGGAGGCCCCGACGACGGCCGAGGCGACCGACGGGTTGCGCAGCACCCACGCCAGCGCGAGCCGGGGCAGCGTGAGCCCGGCCTCGGCCGCGAGCGGCGCGAGCCGGCGCACCGCCGTCAGCACGATGTCGTTCAGGTAGTCCCACCGCCCGATCGACATCGCGCCGCCCTTGCTCGCGGCGCGGGTCCCGTCCGGTGCGGCGCCCCCGGGCGCGTACTTGCCGGTGAGCACCCCTCCGGCCAACGGAGCCCAGGCCACCTGGGACAGGCCGAGCTCGTCGCAGGCGGGGACCACCTCCTCTTCGATGACGCGCCACAGCAGCGAGTACTGCGGCTGGTTCGACACGAGCGGGACCCCGAGCTCTGCGGCGAGCGCGGCGGCCTCCCGGATCGGCCCGGCGGGCCACTCCGAC
Source organism: Actinomadura sp. NPDC048394 (assembly GCF_040651755.1). NCBI lineage: Bacteria > Bacillati > Actinomycetota > Actinomycetes > Streptosporangiales > Thermomonosporaceae > Actinomadura > Actinomadura sp. NPDC048394. Next base: position 80,853 of record NZ_JBEZJL010000004.1, read on the forward strand.
ACCCCGACGTAGAGGACCTTGCCCGCCCGCACCAGGTCGGCGAACGCCTGCATCGTCTCCCTGAGCGGCGTCTGCGCGTCGTAGCGGTGCGCCTGGTAGAGGTCGACGTAGTCGGTCCCGAGGCGGCGCAGGGACGCGTTGATCGACTCCATGACGTGCTTGCGCGACAGCCGGCCCTCGTTCGGCCCGGGGCGCTTGGACCGGCCGACCTTGGTGGCGATCACCAGGTCCTCGCGGCGCAGGCCCGCGGTCAGCCGGCCGAGGACCTCCTCGGCCCGGCCCGCCGCGTACGCGTCCGCGGTGTCCAGGAAGTTCACGCCCGCGTCCAGGGCCGTCTTCAGGCAGAGGGCCGCGGTCTCGTCGTCCACCTGGTCGCCGTGCGTGAGGGAGTTGCCGTAGGCGATCCTGCTCACGACGAGCCCACTGCTCCCGAGCGGGGCGAACTGCATGGTGATCGTCCTCCTCAGCGTTTCTCTGCCACGACGAGATGGAGCGGGGCCCCGCCCACCGGCCGCACCTCGACGCCGGCGAAGCCCGCTTCGCCGAACATCCGCCGGTAGGCCGCCACGGAGTGGGCCTCGCCTCCCGGCGTCCAGGCGAGCAGCATCAGCGACAGCATGTGCGCCGCGTGCTCGGCGGCGGGCGGCCGTTCCCCGGTGGTGAACCCCACGGTGACGACGCGGCCGCCGGGCGCGGTCGCCTCGGCGAGCCTGCGGAGCAGGCGCACGCAGCGCTCCGGCGGGAACAGCGGCAGCAGGTTCGCCGCGACGACGACGTCATACGGTCCTCCGAGCGGCACCTCGAAGGCGTCGCCCGGCAGGTAGGTCACCCGGTCGGCCAGGCCCATGCTCGCGGCACGTTCGCGGGCCAGTTCCAGGACGGGCTCGCCGTCCTGTGCCCAGACCCGCGCCCCCGGGATCCGCTCGGCGAGCCGAAGCCCGAACAGGGCGTGGCCGCACCCGACGTCCAGCACGCGCGGCATTTCGCCGGGCCCGGCGTCCAGCACGGCCTCGACGAACGACTTGGCCGCCGCCTCGGCGACGAAGGTGGTCTGGCCCGCGAAGTCCCGCCAGTAGGCGAAGGCGGGCGAGTCCGCCCCGTGCTCCAGCAGCGTGCCGCCGCCGCGCACGGCCCCGGCGAGGTCGGCGAGCGCCGCCCACTCCGCGTCCCCGGCGAGCAGCCGCACGGCGTCCGCGGCGTAGTCGGGGCTGGTGCTCACCAGGAGCCGGTCGCCGCCCTCGGGGAGGCTGAACGCCGTGCCGTCCGAGCCGAGCAGGCCCACGGCGGCCAGCGCGCCGAGCAGCACGCGGACGCCGCGCGGGTCGGCGCCGACCGCGACCGCCACGGCCTCCGCGTCCCGCGGCCCGCCGGCGAGCGCGTCGAACACCTTCAGCTCGACCGCCGCACGCAGCAGCGCGGTCCGCTTGAACGCCTGGGCGGTCTCCACCAGGTCCTTGCGGGTGAACGCGGCGCCCGTCATGACGCACCGCCCTCGGTACCGGTGCCGTCCTCGATCAGCGCCGCGGCGCGGGTCCAGCCCGCGCCCGCGCCCTTGATCTTCACCGGCAGGCAGGAGACGGTGAAGCCGGTCGGCGGCAGCGCGTCCAGGTTGCTCAGCCGCTCGATCTGGCAGTACTCGCGGGAGCGCCCGGCGAAGTGGGCGGGCCAGAGCACCGCCGTGTCGCCGGTCCGCCGGTAGGCCTCGATCATGTACCCGAACGGTGCGTCCAGGCTGAACGCGTCGGTCCCGATGACGCGGACGCCGAGGTCGAGCAGCAGCTCGGTCGCGGGCCCGTCCAGCCCGGGGAAGTCGGTGAAGTACTTCGGCGACCCTGCCAGCCGGTCCGCCCCTGTGTTCAGCAGCACGATGTCCATCGGCTCCGGCGTGCGGCCGATCCGGTCGAACTCGCGGCGGAGCCGGTCCGCGCCGATCTGGCCGACCGGCGCGTCGGTGAGATCGAGCATCATCCCCGGCCGCAGGAACCAGTCCAGCGGCATCTCGTCGATGTGCCGCGCCGTCCCGCCGCCCGCGGGCGTCCCGTAGTGCGACGGCGCGTCCACGTGCGTGCCCGTGTGCGTGGTGAGCGTGATGGTGTCGAGGGTGAGCAGCTCGCCGCCGGGGAGCACCGACGGGTCGAAGTCGATGCCCCAGTTCTCCCGCATCCGGGTCGCCATGTGCTCGGCGCCCTCGACGGCCGACATGACCTCGTGCACGACCTCGTTCGGCTCCCAGCCGGAGGCGTCCACCGAGGACGACAGATCGATGACGCGCATGCCTACTCCCCGCTCTGCGATCGCGTCTCGGCGGGCTCGAGGCTCGGGATCAGATGCGCGTCCGCGAGCACCGACAGCAGCTGCTCCGCGCTCACGATCCGGCCCTTGGCCGCCAGGTAGCCGTCCGGCCTGACCAGCGCGTAGTCGCCGGGCCGCAGCCCCAGCCCGGCGGCGAGCCGCCCGCCGGGGTCGGCCATCGGGCCCGGCCCCGTCCCGTCACCGCCCTCGCGGACGACGGTGCGGACGGACACGGCCTCGCCGTGCCGTTCCTGCACCCGGCCGAGCATCGCGCCGAGGTCCGCCGGGGACCCGTCGCCCGCGAAGCCCAGCAGGCTCCACCTGCGGTCGGTCAGCTCGGTGCACATCGCGCGCCAGCCGGCGGACGCCCGCTCGCTCGCGCCGTCGCAGGCCACCCGGTGGCCCGGCTTGATCCCGGCCTTCTCGTAGCCGGGATCGCACGTGGTGAGCGGGCTGTCGGCGTAGTTCAGCGGCAGCCCGCAGAACCCGCGGATGACCTTGCCCTCCACCTTGCGCTTCACCGGCTTCAGCGCGTTCAGCAGACCGAGCCCGACCGGCAGCACGACCGGCAGCGCGGCGTTGCGGAGCTTGACCAGCGCCGTGGCCTTCTCGGTCGAGCCGAGCAGCACCTCGCCGATCGGGACGCGCTCGGCTCCGTAGGTGTCCAGCAGCGCGTCGCCCGCGTGCCCGCGCACCACGTCGGCGAGCTTCCACGCCAGGTTGTAGCCGTCCTGGATGCCGGTGTTCATGCCCTGGCCGGACGCCGGGCTGTGCACGTGGGCGGCGTCGCCCGCGACGAAGCAGCGGCCGACCCGCATCCGCTGGATCATCCGCTGCTGCACGGTGAACACCGAGATCCAGGTCGGATCGGCGACCTTCACCCGGCGGCGCAGCGCGCGGGAGATCTTGTGCTCGAGCCGGGCCCGGATGACCTCCGGGTCGTCCGCCCCCTCGATGTCGAGGGTGTCCACGACCCGCCACTTGCCCGGGTCGGGGAACGGCACCAGCAGCAGCGAGCCGCCGCCGGTGTGCAGCAGGTGGTTGCTGTCGCGCGGCAGGTCGGAGCCGGTGATGACGACGTCCGCGTTCAGCCACGTCTCGGTGGTGTCGCCGAGCAGCTTCAGGTCGAGCGCCTTGCGCACGGTGCTCTTGCCGCCGTCGGTGCCCACCAGCCAGGGCACCGCGACCTTCTCCGTCCCGCCGTCCGCGTGCCGCAGCTCGGCGAGGACGCCGTCCTCGTCGGCGTCGAAGCGGTCCAGCGCGACGCCCCACTCGATCTCGACGCCCTGCTCGGACAGCGCCTCCCGGAGCATGCCCTCGGTGCGGACCTGGTCCACCATGAGGCTGAACGGGAAGCGCGTCGGCATCTTGGTGTAGTTGGTGTCGAACGCCAGCAGGCAGCGGCCCCGCTGGTGGATCGAGAAGTGCTCGACCTTCTGGCCGAGCGGCAGCAGCCGGTCCACCAGGCCCATCTGGAACAGGATCTCCAGGGTGCGGGCGTGCGTGGCCAGCGCGCGGCTGCTGGTCGCGGGCCCCTCGGCCTTGTCGACCACGCGGATCGCGATGCCGCGCCGCGCCAGCTCGTACGCGACCGTGAGGCCGACCGGGCCGGCGCCGACGACCAGGACCTCGGGCTCAGCCATTGCGGGCCTCACCGGTACGGGCCTCACCGGTACGGGCCTCACCGGTACGGGCCTCACCGGTACGGGCCTCACTGGTGCGGGCCTCACTGGTGCGGGCCTCACTGGTGCGGGCCTCGACGAACTCCTTGGCCAGGTTCAGCGTGGCCACGCTGTTGCCCCCTGCGGCCTTGCGGATGAACTCCTTGGCGGTCTCGACCGTCGCGCCATCGCCGAGCACGGTGGTGATCGCGTCCTCCTTGACGGTCACGGTGTGCCGGGACGTCGCGCGCACCCGCCCCTCGCCCTCGGCGGTGAAGGTCCACTCGCCCAGGTGGGCGGTCATGAGCGACGGCGGCACCAGCTGCTTGTAGACGATGCGCCCGGTCGGGAAGCAGACCCGCACCGACTCGGTGGTGTGCGTGGACCCGTCCTTGGTCCGGGTCTCCATCGCCATCTCCTGGACGCCGGGCTCCCCCTCGGCGAACTTCATGCTCGCCACGTGCGGCAGCCGCTCCGGCCAGAGATCGGCGCGGTAGAGGAAGTCGTAGACCTCCTCGGGCGACCCGTCCACCACGACGGAGTCCTCGAAGGAGAAGGTCAGCTCGGCCAGCCGGTCCCAGCCCTCGGCGAGCGCCTTGATGTTGCCGAGTTCGGTGGTGGAGTTGCGGTCGGTCGCCTTGGTGATCCACTCGACGCCCTCGGGGTCGTCGTCCACGGCTTCGAAGTCGTGCTCCAGCACCAGCCGGGTCACCCCGTTCGGCTCCTGCGACACGATCCAGGTGCCGCCCATCGAGGCGACCGGCGGCGAGGAGACCTCCTGCCTGAACTCCACCCGGCGCGCGGCGGGGTCGAGCTCCCGCCGGGAGGTCCAGTGCTTCACCTCGCCGTTCCCGGTGGCCCAGATCTCCAGCCGCTCGGCGCCGGCGCCGAGGCCCGTGCGCTCGACGTGAACGGTCGGGACGAAGCGCTGCGGCCAGTCGGCGGCGTCGGCGACGATCCGGTACACCAGCTCCGCGGGGGCCTTGATGTCCACCTCGTGCGAGGTCGTGTGGCGTCCTTTCGGGGGCACTGCAAACCGTCCTTCGGTAGATGAGGTCGGGGATGCCGGCAGGGCTGCCGTCGGCTGGCCTCAGAAGATGCCGAGGCCGCCGCAGACGTTGAGCGCCTGCGCGGTGATCGACGCGGCGGTGTCGGTCGCCAGGTAGCCGACCAGGCCCGCCACCTCCTCGGGAGTGGAGTAGCGGCCCAGCGGGATCTTGGCCTCGAACTGCTCCAGGACCGCTTCCGGGGTGCTGTTCCAGGTCGACGCGTACGCCTCGCGGATGCGCACCGCCATCGGGGTCTCGACGTAGCCCGGGCAGACCGTGTTGACGGTCACGCCGCTCGGGGCCAGCTCCTTCGCCAGCGCCTTGCTGAAGGCGATCACGCCGCCCTTGGAGGCCGAGTAGGGCGCGCCGAGCGGGACGCCCTGCTTGCCGCCCGTGGAGGCGATGCTGATGATCCGGCCCGCGCCGCCGGCGTCCATCAGCCCGCCGTTGGCCAGGACCTCCCTGGTGACGCGGAAGACGCTGGTGAGGTTGGTGTCGATCACGTCGTCCCACAGCTCGTCGGTGATCTTCGCCGTGGGGCCGCCGCCGCTGCGGCCGGCGTTGTTGACCAGCACCCGGATCGGCCCGAACCGGTCGAGCGCCGCGCCGACCAGCCGCCGCACCGAGCGGGCGGAGCGGACGTCGGCGTCCAGCCCGTCCACGGCCAGCTCCCGGTCGCGCAGCTCCTTGACGGTCGTGATCACGTCCTCGGCGGTGCGGGCGCAGATGAAGACCTGCATGCCGCGCTCGGCCAGCCGCTCGGTCACGGCCCGGCCGATCCCGCTCGTGGCCCCGGTGACCAGCGCGACCCCGGTCATCGCGCCCTCGCCTGTGGTCATCGCCAGCTCCTCCGGTGGTTCGACGGTGGCGCCCGCCTTCCACGGCGGACCCTTCGCGATGCCGACAGCCTGGGCGCGGGCGCTCGATTCTCGTCGGAGAGCGGCTGGAGCTAGGGGTCTCGACGCGACCTCCAACCGGGTTCGAGGAGCGGGGATGACCCTCGCCTGCGTACACACCCATCGGAGAGGGAGAGCCATGTCGCCATCGCTGTACCAGGAGGTCCAGCATTTCTACGGCCGCCAGATGCGCCACCTCGACCAGGGCGAGCACCGCGCGTGGGCCGAGACCTTCACCGAGGACGGGGTCTTCACCGCCAACGCGCATCCGGAGCCGCAGCGGGGCCGGGAGGAGATCGAGGCGGCCTCGCGCAAGGCCGGCGCCCGGCTGGCCGAGGAGGGCGTGCAGACCCGGCACTGGCTCGGGATGCTGGAGGTGGACGAGCGCCCGGACGGGTCCGTCGAGGCCCGCACCTACGCGCTGGTCCTGCGCACGCCCAAGGGCGGGCCGACGGCCGTCCACCTCAGCACGACCTGCGACGACGTGCTCGTCCGCGTCGGCGGGCGACTCCAGGTGAAGCACCGGTCGGTGAGCCGCGACGACCTCCAGGGGTCCTGACCATGGCCGCACCCGATCTCGACGTCCGGGCGAGCAGCCTGGTGTCCGGGCCTCCGCTGGAGGTGCTCGGCGACCTGCTCGGCGGCCCCCGCATCGACGACCTGCTGCGGCGCGCAGCGGAGCGCCGTCCCGGCCGCATCGCGCTGCGCTCCCCCGGATTCACCGGTGCGCTGTCCGGCGATCTGACCTACGCGGAGGTGGAGGCGGCGGCCGAACGCTGCGCCCGCGCGCTGAAGGCCCTGCTCGGCGACCGGTCCGCCAGGGTCGCGCTCGCCCTCGCCCTGGAGCCCGCGTTCCCCGTGGCCTTCTTCGGGATCCTGCGGTCCGGGAACGTTCCGGCGCTGGTCAACCCGCTGCTGCGCGAGGACGGCCTGGCGCACGTGCTCGGCCTGGCGGACGCGCGCGCGGCGATCGTCTCGCCCGCGATGTACCGGCATCTGGAGAAGATCCGGGACCGGCTGCCCGACCTCGAGACCGTGGTCCTCACCCACGCCGACGACGATCTGCCCGGCGTCCCCGTGCTGGCCGACCTGATGGACCAGGCCCCGGACCTGCCGCTCCCCCGCCCCGAGACCACCGACGTGGACGAGGTCGCGTGCCTCCAGTTCACCAGCGGCACCACGGGACCGGCGAAGGCGGTGCTGCTCACGCATCGCAACATCACCGTGAACGCGGCCCAGAGCGCGCACGCGCACCGGGTGGACGGGTCGGCGGTGCTGTTCAACTACCTGCCGTCGTTCCATCTGATGCACCTGACGATGGCCGTCACCGCGGCGACCACGCTCGTGCTCTGCGCCGAACCCGACCCGGCGGACGCCGTCGGGGTCGCCGCCGAGCACGAGGCGACGCACTTCTACAGCCTGCCGATGCGGCTGATCAAGCTGGGCGCGCACCCGCGCCTGGCCGAGCTCGGCGTCCCCACGCTGCGCACGGTCCTGTGCGGCGGGTCGGCGCTGCCGCCGCCGACGACGCGGGCGCTCGCCGAGCAGTTCGGCGTCCCGGTGGTGCAGGGGTACGGCCTGCAGGAGACCTCGCCGTCCACCCACTTCGAGAACCTGGACGACCCGAAGATCCGCTCCTCGGGCCCGCCGGTGGCCGGGACCGACTGCCGCGTCGTTCACCTGGACACGCGGCAGGTCCAGCCGGTCGGCGCCGAGGGCGAGATCCAGGTGCGCGGCCCGCAGCTGATGAAGGGCTACCACGACCGGCCGGCGGCCGAGGTCACCGACGCCGAGGGCTGGTTCTCCACCGGCGACATCGGCCGGATCGACGCCGACGGCCACCTGTTCGTGCTCGACCGGGTGAAGGACGTCTTCAAGTGCGACAACTGGCTGGTGTCGCCGACCGAGATCGAGCGGGTCCTGCTCGGCCATGACGGGGTCGCCGAATGCCTGGTGTTCGACCACCCGGACGAGGTGAGCGGCGCGGTCGCCCACGCGATCGTCGTGCCCGCGCGCGACGGCGTGGAGGCCGCCGAGCTGGCCGGGTTCGTGGCCGAGCGATGCCCGTACTACGAGCACCTGAAGTACGTCGACCTGGTCGAGGCGATCCCGCGGTCGGCCACCGGCAAGCCGCTCCGCCGCCAGATGCGCGAGCGGTACGCCGGCGGCGCGGACCCGGCGGACGGCGGACGATGAGCGAGATCGTGTTCCTGTTCCCCGGGCAGGGCGCGCAGCACCCGGGCATGGCGCGCGAGCTGTTCGGCCGCGAGCCCGTGTTCACCGAGATCCTGGAGGAGTTCTTCGAGCTGCTCGACGGCGAGGGGAAGCGGCTGCGCGACGACTGGCTCACCGACGATCCGGCGGTGCCGCTCGACGAGGGACGCCGTGCCCAGCCGCTGCTGTTCATCCTCGGATACGCCCTGGCGCGGACGCTCGAAACGCGCGGCGTCCGCCCCGGGGTCCTGCTGGGGCACAGCATCGGGGAGCTCGCCGCGGCCGCGTTCGCCGGGGTCTTCGACCTGGCCGCGGCCGCGCGACTGATGGAGGCCCGGTCCATGGCGCTGGACGGCTCCCCTTCGGGCGGCATGCTCGCGGTCGGAGCCTCGCCCGAGGAGCTGACCCGCTTCATCGATCCGCCCGGCCGTCCCGGCGGCGTGGTGGTCGGCGCGGTCAACGCGCCGCGCCAGACCGTGCTGGCGGGTCCGGAGCCGCGCCTCGGCGAGGTGGAGCGAGCGCTCGAGGACGCGGGCACCCCGGGCCGCCGGGTCCCGGCGCTCCAGGCCTTCCACTCGCCGGCGATGGCCGAGGCGGCCGAGGTCTTCACCGCCGCGTTCGCGAAGGAGGAGCTCCGGCGGCCCTCCCTGCGGATCCAGTCCACGAGGACCGCGCGGGCCGTCCGGCCGGACGAGGCGACCGACCCCGGCTTCTGGGCCGGGCAGGTCGCCAGTGCGGTGCTCTTCTGGCCCGCGCTGGAGGCCCTGCTCGCCGAGGGCGACTTCACCCTCGTGGAGGTCGGTCCCGGGAGGCGCCTGTCCACTCCGGCGCGCAGGCATCCGGCCCTGCGCTCGGGCCGCAGCACCGTGATCCCGATGCTGCCGTCCACGGCCGAGGGCACTTGGGAGTTCTGGACCGCCGCGCTGGACGCTCTCGACGCCCTGCCCTGACCGCGCGACCTTCACCGACCTTCACCGACTCTCACCGACACGAAGAAGCCTGGGCCTCCTGCCGCGATGAGCTGTCAGGCGGTCCAGGCTTCCTCTCCTGCCGGGTCGGCGCTCTGGATCAGTCCTTGGTCGCGTAGAGGACGGTGTCGTTGCCCTTGGGGAGGCGCTCGGCATAGCGGACGCGGAAGCCCGCCTCCTCTACCCAGCCGCGGCACTCCTCGGCCGTGTACTCCGAGCCGCCCAGCATCAGGCCGACGTTCAGGCTGCCGATGAGGCTCGCCAGATCAGGGTCGTCCCCGTCGAGCATCTGGTCGTAGACCACGATGGCCCCGCCAGGGGCGAGCGACTCGAAGGCCCGCCCGAGGAGCATGCGGCGCCGTTCGACCGACCAGTCGTGCAGCACATGCCCGAACATCAGCACGTCGGCCGCCGGGAGCGGGTCGGCGAAGAAGTCGCCCGGATGGAAGTCGACCTTGCCGGTCAGTCCCAGCTCGTCCATCAGCTCGTGGAAGAACGGCTCGACCTTCGGCAGCTCGAACACGCCGCCGGACAGGTGGGGATGCGCCTTGACCAGGGTGCCCGCCACGTTGCCGCGGGCACCGCCCACGTCGATGAACGAGCCGTAGGCGGCCCAGTCGACGGCGTCGGCGAGCTGCGGGGCCACGAGCGCGTTGTTGGCGTCCATGTGCTTGAGAAAGCCGCGCGCGCGCTCGGGGTCGTCGTAGAGGGTATCGAACGAACCCGCCCCGCCCCCGGACTTGGGCAGCCCGTCCCGCAGGGCCTCGGTCAGCCGGCCCCACAGGTGATAGTGCTTCTCGGCCGTCGTCCGGACCCGCGCGCCCATGTAGATGTCTCCGCCGGGCACCAGGAAACGGCTGGCGGAGGCCGAGTTGCCGTACCGTCCCCCGTCCGCCCGCTCCAGCAGCCCGAGCGCGACCAGCGCGTTCAGGAAGTCACCGGTGAGGGCGGGGTTCAGGTCCAGCCTTTCGCAGATCACCGCGAGGGTCGCCGGTTCCCGCTCCAGGAGCTCGAACAGGCCGACCTGGACGGCGGAATGCAGGATCCTCGACTGCGCGTAGGCCGTGTTCAGCCGCGCGACCGCCTGCCGGTCGAGCGGTGCGCCGTCGGTCAGTGCCATGGGTGTCCCTTTCGGTGATGGTCACAGGTCGAGCGTGATGCCGTACGAGGTCAGCCAGCGGTTGAACCAGAGCGCCAGCTCGAGCCCGCCGCGGTCGTAGGGCCGGCTGACCTCGCCGAGCGGCCGGTCCGCCAGCCGCCGCACCTTCTCGCCGTCCAGCAGCGGCAGCACCGGCGCGTTCGGGTCGGCGGCGAGTTCGGCGAGCTCCACGCGCAGCGCCCGCTCGTACGCCGGGTCCTGCGTGGCCGGGTAGGGGGTCTTGACCCGTTCGAGGATGCCGCGCGGCAGCAGGTCGGCGACCGCCGCGCGCAGCAGGCTCTTCTCGCGGCCGTCGAACGACTTCAGCTCCCACGGCGCGTTGAACACGTACTCCACGAGCCGGTGGTCGCAGAACGGGACCCTGACCTCCAGCCCGACCGCCATGCTCATCCGGTCCTTGCGGTCCAGCAGCGTCTGCACGAAGCGGGTGAGGTTGAGGTAGGTCATCTCGCGCATGCGGCGTTCGGCGGCGTCCTCGCCGGGCAGGACGGGCACCTCGGCGATGGCGTCGGCGTACCGCTCCTGCCGGTGGCCGGGGATGTCGAGCTTCTCCTTCAACCCGGCGTCGAAAAGGCCGAGCCCGCCGAAATAGCGGGCCGAGCCGGACGTCAGCCACGGGAAGGTGCCCGCCCGGATCGCACCCGGGTTGCGGAACCAGCGGTACCCGCCGAACAGCTCGTCCGCCGCCTCCCCCGACAGCGCGACCGTGGAGCGCTGCCGGACGGCACGGAACAGCAGGTACAGCGACGGCCACATGTCGCCCCAGAACGCGGGCGGCTGGTCGACCGCCCGCAGGACGGCGTCCCGCACGCCGGGCTCGGCGAGGTCGCCGCTGTCCAGCAGCACCTCGGTGTGGTCGGTGCCGGCGTGCGCGACCAGCTCCCGGACGAACGGCGCGTCGGCGGCGCCGCGCACCGCGTCGGGCTGGAAGTCCCGCTGGGCGGCGTCGAAGTCGACCGAGAACGAGTGCACCGGGCCGTTCCCCTGCGCGGCGAGCGTCCGCGCGGCGAGCGCGGTCACCGCGGACGAGTCGAGCCCGCCCGACAGCAGCGTGCACAGCGGCACGTCGGAGATCAGCTGGCGGGCGACGATGTCCTCCAGCAGGCCGCGGACCGTGGCGATCGTGGTCTCGCGGTCGTCGGTGTGCTCGCGGGCCTCCAGCGTCCAGTAGCGGTGCTTGGACAGGCCGCCGCGGTTCAGCCGGACCAGCTGCCCGGGCCGCACCTCGCGCATGCCGGAGAAGACGGCGGCCTCCGGGGTCTTGACCATGTCGAGGATCTCCCGCAGGCCGTCGGCGTCGACCCGCCGCGGCGCCATCGGATTCGCCAGGATCGCCTTGGGCTCGGAGCCGAACAGGATCCCGTCCGGCGTGACCAGGTAGTAGAGGGGCTTGACGCCCATCCGGTCCCGCACGAGCAGCAGTTCCTGCGAGCGCGGATCCCATACCCCGATGGCGAACATGCCGTTCAGGTGGTCCGCAAACGCCGCGCCCCACTCCAGGTAGGCGCGCAGCACCACCTCGGTGTCGCTGGCCGTCCTGAACGCGTGGCCGCGGCCGCCGAGCTCGGCCCGCAGCTCGCGGAAGTTGTAGATTTCGCCGCAGAACGTGATCACCGCCTGCGTGCGGCCGTCCGCCTCCGCCGCCATCGGCTGGCGCCCGCCCTCGAGGTCGATGACCGCGAGCCTGCGGTGGCCCAGCGCGGCGTGCGGAGACGTCCACAGCCCCTCCGCGTCCGGCCCGCGGCACGCCATCGTGTCCGTCATCGCCCGTGCCGTCGCGCGCTCGCTGGTGAGGTCGCGCGCGTAGTCGACCCATCCGACGATTCCGCACATTGCCGCAGCCCTCCTGAAGTGTGCCCGTCGATGCCGGTCAGAGATGCTCGGTGATCTCGGCGAGCAGCTCGCCCGGCGTCCTGACCTCGGCGACGATCTCGTCGGACAGCCGGATCCCGTAGTCGCGCTCGATCCGGTTCACGGTGTTGAACAGCGCCAGCGAGTCGTACCCGAGGTCCTCGAACGCGATCGCGGCGATGTCGCCGTCCAGGTCGATGGAGTCGTCCTCCCCGGCGCACTCGCGCAGCAGGCGGGTCAGGTCGTCCATGGTGAACGTGGTGGTGGGCATGGTGTCTCCTCCTTGTGGGTTGCGGGTCCGATCAGCGGCGCACGACGAGCGCCGAGTTGAAGCCGCCGTAGCCGCGCGCGACGACCAGGGCGGTGCGGAGACCGGCCTCCCGGGGCTCGCCGGTCACCAGGTCGATCTCGCCGGCGTAGGCGCAGTCCACCGCCGCCGCGGTCGGCGGGATCACCCCGTCCCGGAGGGCGAGCAGCGCGCCCGCCACGTCGAGCGGGGCGCCGCCGCCGAGCAGCCGGCCGGTCAGCGACTTCGGCGCGGTGACGGGGACGCCGCGCGGCCCGAAGACCGCGGCGAGCGTGGCGGCCTCGATCCGGTCGAGGTCGGGGACGCCGGCGGCGTCGGCGAAGACCACGTCCACGTCGGCCGCGGTGACGCGCGCGTCGGCGAAGGCCAGGTCGATGGCGCGGCGCAGGCCGGGCTCGCGGCCGGATCCGGGGCGGGGGTCGAAGGTCGCGGCGTACCCCGCGATCTCGCCGAGGACGCGCGCGCCGCGCTCCCGCGCGGCCGCCCGCGCCTCCAGCACGAGGAGGGCGCCGCCCTCGCCCGGCACGTGCCCTGACGCGGCGGCGTCGAAGGGCAGGTAGGCGCGGTCCGGGTCGGTGACGGTGCTGAGCCGGCCCGACTTGGTCATGCACACCAGCGACCACGGGCACAGCGATCCGTCGACGCCGCCTGCCAGCATCAGCGCGGTGCCGCCGCGCACGTTCCGGGCCGCCTTGGAGATCGCGTCGAGCCCGCCCGCCTGCTCGGCGACCAGCGCCGATCCGGGCCCGCGCATGTCGTGCCGGATCGACACCTGGCCGGTGTTGACCGGGTAGAACCAGGCGAACGACTGGTAGGCGCTGACGTGGTTGCCGCCCTTGCTCCAGAGCGCCTCGAGCTCGCGCTGCCCGAACTCGAAGCCGCCGCCGGACGCCGCCGTCACCACGCCCGCGCCGTGGCCGGGCATCTCCTTCGGGTCGGCGCCCGCGTCCGCCAGCGCCTCCTCGGCCGCGATCAGCGCGAGCCGCGTCATGTGGTCGGTCTGCGGCAGCAGCCGGCCGGGCAGGTGCTCCTTCGGCTCGATGTCGAGCTGGCCGGCGATGCGCACCGAGTAGCCCGCCGGGTCGAACCGGGTGATCGGCGCGATGCCGCTCCGGCCGGCCAGCGCCGCCCGCCAGTACTCCTCGACGCCGAGGCCGTTCGGCGCGGCGACGCCGAGCCCGGTGACGACGACCGGCCCGGAGCCCGGTCCGGTGTCGCCGCGTCCGGTGAAGGTGCCCGTGCTCATGCGGCCCTCCTCCCGGGCGCCGTCAGCACGATGGCGCTCTGGAAGCCGCCGAAGCCGCTCGCCACGCTCAGCACCGCGCCGAGCTCGCGCTCCCGCGCGACCAGCGGCACGAAGTCCAGGTCGCACTCGGGGTCGGGCTCGTTGAGGTTGGCGGTCGGCGGGATCACCGCGTGCTCGATCGCGAGCGCGCAGGCCGCCACCTCCAGGGAGCAGATGGCGCCGAGCGAATGCCCGATCATCGACTTGATGGAGCTGACCGGCACGTCGTAGGCGTGCGGCCCGAGGCTGAGCTTGAACGCGGCCGTCTCGTGCCGGTCGTTCTGCTTGGTCGCCGACCCGTGCGCGTTGACGTAGTCGATGTCGTCCGGGTTCAGCCGGGCCTGCCCGAGGGCCGCGCCGATGGCGTCGGCCATCTCCTTGCCGTCCGAGCGCAGCCCGGTCATGCTGTAGGCGTTGCAGCGCGAGGCGTGCCCGGTGATCTCGGCGTAGACGTGCGCCCCGCGGCGCCTGGCGTGCTCGTACTCCTCCAGTACGAAGACGGCCGCGCCCTCGCCCAGCACGAACCCGTTGCGGGTCCGGTCGAACGGCCGGGACGCGCTCTCCGGCTCGTCGTTGCGCGGCGAGGTCGCCTTTATCGCGTCGAAGCAGGCGACGGTGATCGGCGAGATCGCCGCGTCGGACGCCCCCGCCACCATCACGTCCGCCATGCCGTCGCGCACCAGGTCCACCGCGTGGCCGACCACGTCGATGCCCGAGGTGCAGCCGGTGGAGACGACGCCCACCGGGCCCTCGGCCTCGGCCATCCAGGCGATCTCGGTCGCCATCGAGGACGGCAGGAAGTAGTCGTACAGGTAGGGGACGCCGTGCTCCTCGTCCACCAGCCACGTCGCGCCCTGGTCGCTGACCACGGCGTACTCGCGGTCCAGGCTCTGGGTCATCCCGCAGGCCGTGCCGATCATCACGCCCGTCCGGTGCGGGTCCATCTCGCCGACCGCGCCGCTGTCGGCGAGCGCCTCCCGCGCCGCCACGACGGCGAACTGGGTCGTCCGGTCCCACCGGCGGATCTCCCGCCGGCTGAGGCCGGCCGCGATCGGGTCGAAGTCGCATTCCGCCGCGATCCGGGACCGGAACGGCGTCGCGTCGAACAGTGAGATCGTCCTGGTGGCGGTGGTCCCGGAGGTGAGCAGCTCCCAATACTGCTTGGTGCCGATGCCTCCCGGGGCGACCACCCCGACGCCTGTCACCACGACCCGCCGCGGCCCGCGGGGTCGCTGCTCGCTGATTCCTGGCACAACGTCTCCCTCTGCGACCGGCGCGCCCACCCCACCGGCGGGCGGCCGGCCGGCGCCGTCACGGCCCGAAGCATCACCGGGCCGCCTAGAGCGGGCCTAGAAGCACGCTGGACGAGCGCCATCGAACGGGCTCTCGATCGGCGTTGGATCGGCACTCGAGCGGCCGCTCGGACGCTGAGTGACCGGCCCGGCACGGACGACCCTGCGGAGGACGGAGACGACCATGACCGACACCCTGACGGGCGGTCCCCCGGCCGCGGGGACGGGCTCCCCCGCGGCCGGCTGGCGCTGCTGCCCGGGCTGCCGGAGCGTGACGTACGGGCGGACGCTCGAACGCAACCTGCGGGTCTGCCCGGAGTGCGGGCGGCACCAGCCGCTCACGGCCCCGGAACGGCTCGCCATGCTGCTGGACGACGGGTCGGCCGTCGCGTTCGAGCCCGAGCTCGCCGACGCCGATCCGCTCGGCTTCACCGACACGCTCCCCTACGGCGAGCGGCGGGCGGCGGCGCGGGCCAAGACCGGGCTGGCGGAGGCCGTGCTGTGCGCCACCGGCACCCTCGGCGGGCGGCCGGTGGTCGCGGCGGTGATGGACTTCCGGTTCATGGGCGGCAGCCTCGGCGGCGGCGTCGGCGAGCTGATCACGCAGGCCGGCGAGCTGGCCCTGCGCGAGCGCTGCCCGCTGCTGATCGTGAGCGCCTCGGGCGGCGCGCGCATGCAGGAGGGCGCGCTGTCGCTGATGCAGATGGCCAAGACGAGCCAGATGCTGGGGCGGCTGGACGAGGCGGGCCTGCTCACCGTCTCGCTGGTCACCGACCCGACGTTCGGCGGCGTGGCCGCCTCGTTCGCGACCCTGGCCGACGTGGTCGTCGCCGAGCCCGGCGCCCGGCTCGGCTTCGCCGGGCCGCGGGTGATCGAGCAGACCATCCGGCGGCCGCTGCCCGCCGGCTTCCAGACCGCCGAGTTCCTGCTGGAGCGCGGGCTCATCGACCTGATCTGCCCGCGCGCCGAGCTGCGGGCGACGCTCGCGCGGCTGGTGGAGATGGGGCGGCCGGCGTCCGGGCCGGTCCCCCGGCCCGGCCGGGCCGGGGCTCCCGCGCTGGTGACCGACCCCGGCGAGCTGCCCGAACGCGACCCCTGGGAGACCGTCCGCCGGGCCCGCGACCTCGACCGGCCGAGCACGCTCGACTACGCGCGGCTGGCCTTCGACGACTTCCTCGAACTGCACGGCGACCGCCTCGCCAAGGACTGCCCCGCGATCGTCGGCGGCCCCGCGCTGCTGGGCGGCACGCCGGTGATGCTGGTGGGCACGCAGAAGGGCCACACGGTCGGCGAGCTCACCGCGCGCGGGTTCGGCATGGCGTCGCCCGCCGGGTACCGCAAGGCCGCCCGGCTGATGCGGCTGGCGGGCAAGCTCGGGCTTCCGGTGGTGACCCTGATCGACACGCCGGGCGCGCATCCGGGCCTGGAGGCCGAGGAGAACGGGCAGGCGTTCGCGATCGCCGAGAACCTGCGGCTGATGGCCGGGCTTCCGGTGCCGTCGGTCGCGGTCGTGACCGGCGAGGGCGGCAGCGGCGGCGCGCTCGCGCTCGCCGTCGCGGACCGGGTGCTGATGCACGCCGACGCCGTGTACTCGGTGATCAGCCCGGAGGGATGCGCGGCGATCCTCTGGAACGACGCGGCCGCGGCGCCGCGCGCGGCCGCCGCGCTGGGCGTCGACTCGGCGCGGCTGCTGCGGCTGGGCGTGGTCGACGCGGTGATCCCGGAACCGGGCCCCGGCGCGCCGGACGACGCCCTCGCCACCGCCGGACGGCTGCGGGACGCGCTGCTGGCGGTCCTCGCCGACCTGACCCGGACACCCGCCGCCGAGCGCGGCGCCCGCAGGTACGACCGATTTCGCGCGTTCGGCGCGAACCCGACGGAAGGAGGACCCGCGCGATGATGGTGGATGGCGGCGGCGACAACGGCCGGCTACTGACCACGGAACTGGCCGACGCATGGCTGCCGGTGTTCGACCGGGGCGGCGAGACGGGCCCCAGGCAGCTCCTGCGGGAGGCCGCCGCCGTGGTCGCCGAGCTGCTCGCGCTGCACGACGAGCGGCCGGCGACGTTCAACGTGCGGATCGGTGACGTCTCGATCGAACTGGGCTGGGCTCCGCCGCGACCGCCCGCCCCGGCGCCCCCGGCTCCAGCCGCGGCGCCCGTGGCCGCTCCCGCTTCCGCGCCGGAGGCGGAGTCCGCCGCCGAGCCGGAGCCCGCCGAGGAGGGCACACCCGTGACGGCGCCGACCGTGGGCGTGTTCTACCGGGCCCCCTCCCCCGGCGCCGAACCGTTCGTGCGCGAGGGCGAGACGGTCGCGGCGGGACAGCAGCTCGGGATCGTCGAGGCCATGAAGCTGATGATCCCGGTGGAGGCGGACCGCGCCGGGACGCTCACCCGGGTGCTCCGCGCGGACGGCGACGCCGTCGAGTACGCCGAGCCGCTGTTCCTGCTGGCCCCCGTCGAGGTGGGCTGACATGTTCTCCTCCGTCCTGATCGCCAACCGCGGCGAGATCGCCGTCCGGGTCGCCCGGGCCTGCCGCGAACTCGGCGTCCGCACGGTGGCCGTGGCCTCGACCGAGGACCGCGGCTCGGCCGTCACCCGGCTGGCCGACACCACGGTCCAGATCGGCCCGGCGCCCGCCCGGCGCAGCTACCTGAACGCCGCCGCGGTGATCCAGTCGGCGCTGCAGACCGGCGCCGAGGCGGTGCATCCCGGCTACGGGTTCCTGTCCGAGGACGCCGACTTCGCCGAGGCGTGCGCGGAGAGCGGGCTGGTCTTCATCGGGCCGCCCGCGGACGTGATGCGGCGGCTCGGCGACAAGTCGACCGCGCGCGCCGCCATGGCCGAGGCGGGCCTGCCGCTGCTGCCCGGCGCGGTCGAGCCGGTACGCGACCTGGCCGAGGCCCGGCGGCTCGCGGACGAGGTCGGCCTTCCGTTGATCATCAAGGCGGTCGCGGGCGGCGGCGGGCGCGGCATGCGCATCGTCGCGTCGATGGACGACCTCGACGCCGCGTACCGGGAGACCACCGCGAACGCGCTGACCCTGTTCGGGGACGGCCGCGTCTACATGGAGCGCTATCTGGCCGGCGCGCGGCACGTGGAGATCCAGGTGCTGTGCGACGGGCACGGCAACGGCGTGCACCTGGGCGAGCGCGACTGCTCGGTGCAGCGCCGCCACCAGAAGCTGATCGAGGAGACCCCGGCCCCGGGGCTGCCGCGGGAGCTCACCGAGCGGATGGCGGCCGCGGCGATCGACGCGGCGCTGGCGGCCGGCTACGTCGGCGCGGGCACCTTCGAGTTCCTGGTCGCGCCGGACGGCGGCTTCTACTTCATGGAGGTCAACTGCCGCATCCAGGTGGAGCACCCGGTCACCGAGGCGGTCACCGGGATCGATCTGGTCCAGGAGCAGCTGAGGATCGCCGCCGGGGAGCGGCTCGCGTTCACCCAGGCGGGCGTCCGGCCGCGCGGCGCGGCCATCGAGTGCCGGATCAACGCCGAGGACCCGGCGCGCGCGTTCGCGCCGACGCCGGGCTCCCTGGAGGAGTTCTCGCCGCCCTCGGGGCCGTTCGTGCGCGTGGACACGCACGCCCATCCGGGCTACCGCATCCCGGCGGCCTACGACTCGCTGCTCGCCAAGCTCGTCGTGTGGGGCCCGGACCGCGACGCGGCCCTGGTCCGCATGCGGGCGGCGCTCGCCGAGTTCACCGTGACGGGCCGCGGCGTCCACACCACCATCGGCTTCCTCGACTCGGTGCTGGCCGACCGGCGGTTCCAGGAGGCCTCGCACGACACGGGCTTCCTGGCCTCGTTCACCGGCTGAGGAGCGCACAGCACAGCGATGAGGCGGGCCGCCTGGGGCGGCCCGCCTCATCGCCGCGGGGCTCTGCGGGTCAGTGGCGGCGGGACACGAACTCCATGATCGAGCCGGCCATGTAGTCGACCATCTCGACGGTGAGCCGGGGGTGCACCCCGATCCAGAACGAGCTCTCGGTGATGGTGTCGCTGTTGGTCAGGTCGCCGGCGATCCGGTGCGGCCGGTCGAGGTAGGCGGGGTGGCGGGTCAGGTTGCCCGCGAAGAACCGCCGCGTGCCGATCCGGCGCGCCTCCAGGAAGTCCACCAGCTCCTTGCGGGTGAACGGGGCGTCCGGGCGGACGGTGAGCACGAACCCGAACCAGCTCGGGTCGCTGCCGGGGGTGGCGGACGGCAGCAGCAGGCCGGGCAGCCCGTCCAGCGCCTCGCGGAGCCGCCGCCAGTTGCGCCGCCTGGCGTCCACGAAGTCCGGGAGCTTCTCCAGCTGCGTGAGCCCGAGGGCGCCCTGCAGGTCGGTCGCCTTCAGGTTGTAGCCCACGTGCGAGAAGATGTACTTGTGGTCGTAGCCGTGCGGCAGCTCGCCCATCTGGTACGAGAACCGCTTCATGCACTTGTTGTCCTCGCCCGGCTCGCACCAGCAGTCACGGCCCCAGTCGCGCAGTGACTCGATGATGCGGGCGAGCGCGAGGTTGTCGGTGAGCACGCAGCCGCCCTCGCCCATCGTGAGGTGATGGGCCGGGTAGAAGCTCACCGTCGCGTAGTCGCCGAACGTCCCGGTGAGCCGGCCCTGGTAGGTCGAGCCGACCGCGTCGCAGTTGTCCTCCACCAGGAACAGCTCGCGTTCCTCCGCGAGCGCGGCGATCTCGGCGACCTCGAACGGGTTGCCGAGCGCGTGCGCCATCATGATGGCGCGGGTGCGCGGCCCGATCGCCTCGGCGACGCGCTCGGCCGTGGCGTTGTAGGTGCCGAGCTCGACGTCCACGAAGACCGGCGTGAGCCCGTTCTGCACGATGGGGTTCACGGTCGTGGGGAAGCCCGCCGCCACCGTGACGACCTCGTCGCCCGGCTCCAGCCGGCGCTCCTCGAGCAGCGGCGAGGTGAGCGCCGACGCGGCCAGCAGATTGGCCGAGGAACCCGAATTCACCAGATGGGCCTTGCGCAGACCGTAATACCGCGCGAATCGGCTCTCGAATCTACGGGACGCGCCGCCGGTATTGATGCGCAGTTCCAGGGCCGCTTCCACGAGCGCGATACGGTCGTCCTCGGCGAGCACGGCCCCGGCCGGCAGCAGCGGCGTCACGCCCGGTTCGAAATCGGCCTCGACGGTCACTTCGTGGTGGTACTTGCGAGCCAGCTCCAGCAGGAGCTCCTTGGTCGTCATCGCCTTCCCTCCGCCGGGTTGCCGTCCCACCCTGCCCGCCGCGGCTCGAGGTCATCTCGAGCGGCGACGGAGGCCGCGGGCCCGCCGGACCTCGGCCACCGCACCCGACGGGGGGACCGGTGCGGTGGCCGAGGAGCTCCGCGGGACCGGCTATTTCTTGTTCCTGTTGTTCTTGACATTGCTGTAGAGAAAAAGGACGATCCCGATGACCACGACCACGTACCAGTATGGTTCCACCGCTCCATTTCCTTCCCATCGTGGAAGCCCGCGTTCCTAGAATCGCCCGGCACCGGAATGTCCGCCAGATCGGTCCGTCACCGATCGCGTGTGACAGAAGTACTGTGGCGCCGCGCTAACCGACGGGAAGCTGTCCGTACAGCGCGAGGCATTCCTCGTAGGAGGCCAGCAGCCCGTCGCGCAGCGCCTCTGCGACGGTGGGCGCCGAGGCGTCCTTCGGGGACACGATGGGCTGCCCGTCGGTGTCCCACGGCAGCGCGAGCGCCGGGTCGAACGGGTTGATGTCCAGCTGGGTGCCGGGCACGTAGGCGGTCGAGCAGAGGTAGCTCACGCACGCGTCGTCGGTGAGCGCGACGAACCCGTGCCCGAGGCCCTCGGCGATGAACACCGACCGCCCGGACTCGCCGTCCAGCACCGACGTGTCGTAGTGACCGAAGGTGGGCGAGCCGACGCGCAGGTCGACGACGAAGTCGCGGACCGCGCCGCGCGGGCAGCCGACCACCTTGGCCTGGGCGGGCGGGATCAGGACGCCGTGGATGCCGCGCACGACGCCGCGCCGCGACACCGAGTGGTTGACCTGGGCGGGCGTGAAGCGGTGCCCCACCTCCGCGAGCGCCTCGTGCTTGAACGACTCGTAGAAGCAGCCGCGTTCATCGCGCAGCTGCCGCGGCTCGATCAGGAAGCTGTCCGGGACCTTGAGCGGCGTGATCTCCATGCTCGCGGAGCGTAGTTTCGGCCGCTCGAACCTCCGTCTCGGTCGCCTCGGCCCGCACCCGGTCCGCCACCGCGGCCGTCGACGGCAGCTCCCGCACCTCCCGGGCGAGGCGGCTCGCGGCCCGCGCGTAGGACGGCTCGTCCAGCACCCGCAGGGCCGCCCGCTCGACCTCCGCCGGGCCCGGGCGGGAGGCGAGCACGGCACCGCAGCCGGACGCCGCGACCCGCTCGGCCGTGGGGAAGTGATCGGTCATCTGCGGGAGCATCACCTGCGGGACGCCGGCGGCCACCGCGGCCATCGCCGTGCCCGTGCCGCCGTGGTGGACCACCAGGTCGCAGGAGTCCAGCGTCGGGTGCAGCGGGGTCCAGCCGGCGTGCACGACGCCGTCCGGCAGCGTCCCGAGGTGCGGGACGAGCGCGTCCGCCAGCCCGACGATCACCTCCAGCCCGCCCGCCGCGAGCCGCCGGACGATCTCGGCGAGGTCGCCCGCCCTGCCGTGCTCGACCACGACGCTGCCGAAGGTCACCAGCACCCGCGGGGCCGCCGGCTCCGGCGGTTCCCAGCGGCGCGCCGGCCCGTGGTAGCCGGTCGGCCGCATCGCCATGCCGGTCGTCCCGTCCGGCCACAGGCTCGGCGGCGACGGATGGACCGACGCGATCGGCCGCGGCAGTCGCCCCAGCACCTCGCTCCCGCCCGCCGCGTGCCGCTCCAGCGGCGGCAGGCCCCACGCGTGCTCGATCCACGGGACTCCCGCCTCGGCGGCCGCGATCCGGCCGGCGAACTCGCACGGCTCGCTGATGACCGCGTCCGGCCGGAACGCGGTAACGAGCCCGCGCATCCCCGCGAGCGCCCGCCCGGCCAGCGTTCCCCAGCCGCGGCCGCTCGCCGCCAAGGCGGCGTCCACCGATCCGGTCGCGAAGTCCACCCCGCTCGCGGCGGCGTACTCGCCGTCGCCGATGCCGCTCGGCACGACCGCCGCCGGCAGTCCGGCACCGGTGATCACCGATCCGAACCCGGGCACCGGCGTCGCGACGAGCACCTCGTCGCCGCCGCAGCGCAGAGCCCACGCCAACCCGACGAGTGGATGGAAGTGCCCGACCATCGGAACCGCGGTGAAGAGCACTCTCAACGCCAGGCACCTCCCAAGGTGTTCGTGTCCGTACTACGGCGGGGCTAAAGGCCGTCCGGGCTCTGGCGCAGTATCCGCACGTACTCGTCGGTGATCCGCCGGGCCAGCGACGCCGGGAAGCGGTCGGTGCGGACCGTGGTCGTCACGGCGATTCCGCCGGCGCCGGTCGGCCGCACGTCCAGCTCCAGCTCGGTGCTCATCGTGGCGGTGTCGAGGCGCCGGAGCGTGGCCTCGCAGCCGGGCAGTGACAGCACCGGCGGCGGGTCGTCCTGGAGAAGGAAGCTCGGCATGGCGGCCAGTTCCCCGATGCGGCCGGACCGCGCCATCAGCCGGGCCACGTCGACGAACGGGACGTCCTGGGCGCCGAGCGCCGCGCCGATCGTGGCGAGGGCGTGGTCGAGCCCGCCGCCCGACGGCTTGGGCCGGACGCACAGCAGGTCGACCCGGCACGTGACCGAGTGGGCCTGCCGGACGCCGCCGCGGTGCGCCACGGGGATCTTGACCGAGAAGTCCTCCTGGCCGGTGAGCCGGTGCAGCACCAGGCCGAAGACCGCCAGCAGGCAGCCGGTCCGGGTCACGCCCTGCTTGCGTGCGAGCAGGTCCCACGGCTCCAGGCACCGGGCGTCCACCTCGCGCCGCACGGCCGCCTTGGGACCGGCCGCCGCCTCGGAGGTGCCCGTACGGAACGGCGCCAGGGAGACCCCGCGCATCTGCGGGACGGCGTCCAGCCAGTACCGGCGCTGGCCGCCGAGGTCCACCAGGTCCAGCTCGCGCTGGTACTCCGCCCACAGGTCGCGCAGAACGGTCCCGGGACCGGCGAACTCCGGCTCCCGCCCGTGCAGGCGCGCCGCGTAGGCGATGCTGAGCTCGCGCGCCATGACGCTCTCCGACAGCCCGTCGAACGCGGCGTGGTGCACGGCGAGCCCGAACAGAACGCGCTCGCCGCACCGCACGAGCGCGGATCGCCAGACCTTGCCCTCCAGCACGCGCAGCGGCCGGAAGAGCACCTCGGTCAGCCCCTTCTCGGCGGACTCCGGAGAGGCCGCCTCGGGCAGATGATGCAGCTCCGGCTCGCCGGGGTCGTCGGGCAGCAGCGCGGTGGCGTCCGGCCCGCCGCGGTACGTGGCGTGCAGCGACTCGTGGCGCCGGTGGACGTCGCGCACGGCGGCCTCCAGAGCCCGGGTGTCCACGGCCCCGCCGATCCACCAGGCCATCCGGCAGAGATCCGACTCGTCGCTCTGCTCCTCGTCCGCCGACCACAGGAAGAGCCGCTGCTGAGGGCAGAGCGGAACCTCCTCACCGGCGCCGGCCGTGCGCGCCGCCGGTGCGGGCTCCTCGCCGACCGAGTCGGCCCAGGCCGCCAGCTCGCGCACGGTCTGGGCGGCGAACACGCGCGACGCGGGGACGGCCAGCCCGAGGACCGAGTCCAGTCGGGTGCAGAGCCGCGCGACGTCCAGCGAGTTGCCGCCGAGGGTGAAGAAGGAGACGTCGGGCGGCACCGCGGGCACGCCGAGGACCTCGCAGAACGCGGCCGCGACCTCCGCCTCCGTGCCGTCGGCCGGGTCCGCCGCGGCGCCGGTGTCCACCGGCTCCCGCGCGTCGTCGAGCAGGGCGCGCAGCGCGGTCAGGTCGGCCTTGCCGTTGGCCAGCAGCGGAAGGCCCTCCACGCGGCGAATCGGCCCTGGCAGGAGGTAGCCGGGCAGCCGGTCGACCAGCGCGGCGCGCACGGCCTCCTCCGACGGGCCGGACGCAGGCGCACCGGACCCCGACGGGCCCGGGCCGGCCGCGACGTAGAACAGGCCCAGCTCCCGGTAGGCGCCGTCGGGCCCGGCGATCGGGGCGGCGACCGCCTCGGCGATCCCCGGGACGCCGAGGGCCGCCTCCTCGATCTCGCCCGGCTCGATGCGATGGCCGCGGATCTTGACCTGCCGGTCGTCGCGGCCGTCGAAGTAGAGCCGCCCGTCCGGCGACCAGTGCCCGAGGTCGCCGCTGCGGTAGAGCAGCCGCGGCTCGCCGTCCAGCACGACGTGCCGGAACCGGCGGGCGGTCAGCTCGGGGTCGTTGACGTACCCGTGGGCCAGCCCGGCGCCGCCGAGGCAGATCTCCCCGGTCTCCCCCGGGGCGCAGACCCGGTCGCCGTCGAGCACGTGGATCTCGGTGTCGGTCACCGCCTCGCCCAGCGGGATGCCCGCCGGGTCCGCGCAGTCCTCCGGCCGGATGTCGCCGATCGTCACGCCGATGGAGCACTCGGCGGGCCCGTAGATGTTCAGCAGGCGCGCGTCCGGGTGCCGGTCCAGGAACCGGCGGGCGTGCGCGGCGGAGGCGCGCTCGCCGCCGATGATCAGCCAGCGGAGGCCCGCGAACGCGTCGACGTCCGCCCCCACCAGGGAGTTGAACAGCGACGTCGTGAGGAACCCGGCGTTCACGCCCTCGCGCTCGACGAGCCGCCGCAGCATGCGGGGCACGAGCACGGGCTCGTCCAGCAGCACCGTGGTGCCGCCGGTGAGCAGCACGCTCCAGCAGTCCAGCGCGAACCCGTCCCAGGTCGCGGGCGCGACCTGCGGCATGACGACACCGGGGCCGAGGTCGGCGAAGGCGCAGTCGTCCCACAGCCGCACCGTTCCGGCGTGCGGGGACACCACGCCCTTCGGCGTGCCGGTCGAGCCGGAGGTGAAGAACACCGCGGCGGGGTCGGCCGCGCCGACCCGCACCGGCCCGGGCCTGCGGCCGCGCGCCGCGGCCGCCGCCGGGTCCGGCTCGGTCAGGTGCCAGACCGGCGCGGGCAGGCCGGCGACCACCGCGGCGGCGAGCCCGTCCACCGCGGCCTCGGTCGCGGTGTCGGTCACGACGAGCGGCGCCTCCAGGCGCGCGACCAGCCGGGCCAGCCTGCTCGGCGGCCACCGGCCGTCGAGGGCCGCGTAGGCGGCGCCCCGCTTCAGGACCGCGAGCAGCACGGCGATCATCTGCGGCGAGCGGTTCATCAGCACGGCGACGAACCGGCCCGGGCCGACCCCCGCCGCCTCCAGCTCCGCGGCGTGGTCGTCGGAGGCGGCGTCGAGCTCGGCGTAGGTGACGTGCCGGTCGCCGTGAACGATGGCGGTCGCGTCGGGCCGGCGGCGCGCGCACCACTGGAACAGCTCGTGCATCGTCTGACCCCGCGTGTAGCGCGTGGCAGCCATCTGATCTCTCCGTCCCGGCCCGTCCGCCCGGCTAGGCCGGCTCACCGGCGTGCTCTTCGAGGAAGCCGACCACGTCGGCCGGATCGGGCATCTCGGCGATCTCCGCCTGCACCTGGCGGGCGCGCGAGACGTAGCCGCCGCCGATCACGGCGGAGACGGCCGTGCCGATGGCGGAGACGCCGGGCAGCTCCGGGTCGTTCAGGCTGATCCCGGCGCCCGCGGACTCGACCAGGTCGCCCCAGTGCTCCTGCGCGCTGTTCTGCGGCACCACGACCTGCGGGATCCCGGCGTCGAGCGCGATCATCCCGGTCCCGAACCCGCCGTGGTGCACGACGGTGTCGCAGGTGGGCAGCAGCACGTCCAGCGGGAACGACTCGACGGCGCGCACGCCGTCCGGCAGCCCCTCGCCGCCGTGCCCGGCCACCACGACCTCCGCGCCGAGCTCCTGGACGGCGTGGATCGTCCGGCCGAGGAAGCCCTCCAGCGAGGCGGTGGTCACACCGCCGGTCACGCAGACCCGGGGGCGGGTGCGCGGGGCGCCCACCCAGTCGTGGACGACCCCCGGGCCGCCGTACGGCACGAAGCGCATGTCGACGCGGCGCACCGGGTGGTCGGGGCGCAGCCGCGGCGGGCAGGCGTCGATCCAGGTCGCGGGGCCGACCAGCGGTTCCACGCCGAACCGCTCGAACAGCCGGGCGTACTCGGGGGTGACGTCCTCCGGCTTCTGCACCGCCACCCCGGCGGCGAGCCCCCAGGAGTTGCCGACCGCCGGGACCCCGGTCACGGCCGCGGCGACCAGCCCGGCGGCCGCCGCGGTGTCGTGCAGCACGAGGTCGGGCTTCCAGGAACGGGCGAACGCGACCAGGTCGTCGGCGACCAGGTCGGCGATGCCGATCATCTTGGCCGTCAGCGCGGCCTGGATCTCGGGGGTCAGCCCGGCCGGGCGCCCGTCGCGGGTCGGCGGCACCGGCGCCCGGCGGCGCGCCAGGGCGGGCCGCACCGGCACCGCCGAGGCGGTGCGGCTGGCGTCGTCGTCGCCGATGGACACCGCGGGCAGGCCGGACCGGGTGACCAGCCCGACGCACTCCGGCCGCGCCGCGACCCGGACCTCGTGCCCGGCGAGCCGGCACGCCCAGCTCAGCGGGATGATCCAGGGAACGTGGGCCGGGCCGTGCGCCACAACGAGGACACGCATGACGTCACCTCATCTCGATGGGACGGAACCCTTGCCGAGAGAGCGTGACGGTCACCGCTCAACGCGCGGTCTTGGACGGTTGGAGGCTCGTCCGAGCCGGCCCGATCCCGAGCCGGCCCGCAGCGGCCCGGGGCGCCCGGGCGGCCCGGGGCGCCCGGGCGGCCCGCGCCGCCGCGGTCAGCTGTAGCGGCCGCTGCGGCGGTAGGCGAAGGCCGCGAGGGCGGCGAAGGCGGCGGTCCAGGCGAGCAGGACGAACGTGGCGAGCGCGGGCGGGGCACCGCCCTCGCCGACCCTCCGGGTGAACTCGCCGTATCCGTAGACCGGGTTGACCTTGGCGACGGCCTGCAACCATCCGGGGAAGGAGTCCAGCCCCAGGAACAGCCCGCCGAGCAGGCTGAGGCCCACGTACACCAGCGTGCCCACGACCTGCGCCATACGGGCCTCGCACAGGTAGCCCACACTGAGGCCGAGCAGGGCGAGCGGTGCGATGCCGAGCCACAGGGCGAGCAGGATGGCGACCCACTCTCCGGCGTCCAGCGGGACGTGCTTGTAGAACGCGCCGAGCAGGCTGATGAGCGCGATGGGGAGCACCGCGAGGACCATCGCGCACAGCCCGCGCGCGACGACGACGTCCAGCGGGCTGAGCGGCGTCAGCCGCAGCAGCCGCAGCCAGCCGCGCGAACGGTCCTCGGCGATGCTGGTGCCGTTGGTCACCACGACGCCGAGCGCGCCGAACCCGGCCGTCCCGACGAGGTTCTGCACCAGGTCGCCGTGGGAGCCGTGGCCGAGGAAGAGGTAGATGACGACCGGCACCACCAGGCTCGCCATCAGGTAGCCGCCGTCGCGCGCGAGGCGGCGCAGCTCCAGCCGCAGGTAGGCCGTCATCGGCCCGCGCCCCCTTCGGCGCTCGCCGAGGTGAGTGCCACGAAGGCGTCCTCCAGGTCGGCGCCCGCGACCTCCAGGTCGCGCATCGGGACGCCCGCGCCGGCGAGCGCCGCGACGGTCGCGTCGGAGTCGGTGGTGGTCAGCACGACCCTGCCGTGCAGGACCCGCACCTCGTTCACGCCGGGCAGCCCGGCCAGCCCGTCCAGATCCTGGTCCTCGTGGCGGAACGCGACCGTGCGGCCGCCCGCGGCCTTCTTGATCTCCTCCGCCGGGCCGTCCGCGATCACCTTCCCCTGGGCGATGACGATGATGCGGTCGGCGTTGTCGTCGGCCTCTTCGAGGTAGTGGGTGGTGAAGACCACCGTGTTGCCCTTCCCGGCGTAGTCGCGCATGGCCTTCCAGAGCTCGCGCCGCGACTCGACGTCCAGCGCCGCCGTCGGCTCGTCCAGCACGACCAGCCGCGCGCCGCCCGCCAGCGCCAGCGCGAACCGCACGCGCTGCATCTGGCCGCCGGAGAGCTTGTCCACCCGGCGGCCCGCCAGGTCCGCGATCCGCGCGAGCTCGAGCGTGTGCGAGACGGCGGGGGCCTGGGAGCCGTACGTGCCGGCGACGAAACCCACCAGCTCGCCCACCGTCACCCGCGGCACGAGCTGGCCCTCCTGCAGCATGGCGCCGACCCGGCCGGCTCGCACGGCCTTCTCCGGCGGCATGCCGAACAACTCGATCGAGCCCGCGTCCGGCGGGAACAGGCCGAGCATCATGTGGACGGTGGTGGACTTGCCCGCCCCGTTCGGGCCGAGCACGGCCACGGTCTCACCCGGCCGCACCGCGAACCGCACGCCGCGCACCGCCTCGACCCGACCGAACGACTTCACCAGATCGTCGCAGCTCACCACCGGTGTTTCGGCGTCGGTGGCGACGGCCTCGGAAACAGCAGACTTGGTCATGCGGAGACGATATAAACCGTCCCTCGACGCTCAACAGAGCAGAAAATAAGGACCTCGACCTGACAGATGCACTACCCCGGCGAACCGGCCGGGGCGACGCGCCCGCCCGCCTCGCTGGATTCCGGTTCGAGCCGCATTCCAAGCGCTCTTGTGACGATTCGGCTGCCCAACCAAGCCAGCGAAAGGTCGCACCGATGGACGAGCCGATAATCGCGATTGCCAGGTTCTCCCTGAAGGAGGCCTACCGAGCCGAGACCGAGCGGTTCGAGAAGGCCATGGACCGGTTCCGGACGGCGGTCGCGGGCGCGGCGGGCCTGCGGCGGACGCTGCTGCTGCGCGGTGCCGGGCAGCCCGGCGAGTACGCGCTGCTGACCTGGTGGCGCGACGCCGACGCGCACCGTTCGGTGATCGGCGAGCTCAGCTTCTTCGTCGAGGTCACCGGCGAGCTGATGCTGCTCGGCGACCTCACCGCGGCGAAGGCGGCGACACTGAGCGCGTACGTCGCGCCCGGCGCCGACCCGGCGGAGGCCGGGATCGTCGCCTGCACCGACTTCGCCCTCAACGACCCCGCGTCCGCCGAGGACTTCCAGCACGGCTTCGCCGCGAAGGCCGACTTCATGCGCGCGCAGGAGGGCTTCGTCGCCCAGGAGTTCCTGCAGTCCAAGTCGCAGGTGGGCGGGTACCTCAACCTCGGCTGGTGGCGCGACATGGGCGCCCTCCAGGCCTCCTTCCAGAAGCCGGAGTTCGCGGAAGACGTCCAGAAGACCGCCGCGGTGGCCGTGGTGAAGCCCGCCGTCTTCGAGGTCATGTCCGACTCGGTGTTCCCGCCCTCCTGATCCGGGACTCCGGGGCGCGAAGGGCCGGGCGGCGATCACCGCCCGGCCTTCTTTTCGTGGGCCCCTGCCCCGCGCCGCGGCCGCTCAGCGCGATGCCGCGACCGGTCAGCCCGATGCCGCGACCGCTCAGCCCGGCGCCGCCTCCAGCTTCAGGTCGCCCGCCGCGTAGTACGGCAGGTACCGGTCGAGAAGCCCCTCGTAGTAGCCGGGGCCGAAGCCCATCCCGGTCACGGCCGGGACCAGGCGGCGCAGCCGGCGGGTGGACACCGGCTGGGCGGCGGCGGGCGCGTCCACGTAGGTGTGCCGCGCCGGCGTCCCGAGCAGCGTCTCGACCCGGTCGACGATGCGCTCGACCGGCACCGGGACGCCGGACGCGACGTTCACGACCAGCCGCTCGGGGGCGCCGGCGAGCAGCGCGTCGACGATGGTCACGACGTCCCTGATGTCGATGAGGTCGCGGCTGGCGTTGCGGTAGATCCGCACGTCCCCCGCCTGGACCTGCCTGGCCAGCGCGGGCAGGAGCTGGTGCGGCGGCTGGTGCGGGCCGACCACGTGCCCGAGCCGCAGGATCAGGTAGTCGACGCCCGAGGCCGCGAGCACCGCCTCCAGCGCGAACTTGTGCCTGCCGTAGGCGGTGGCGGGGAAGACCGGGCCGTCCTCGGTTCCCGGCTCGTCGCCCGGGACCGAGTACATCCCCGTCGAGGCCGTGGAGAAGAACACCAGGCGTTCCCCGGGCTCGCACTCGTGGATGACGTCGAACAGCAGCGCCGCCTCCCGGTCGAAGGCGCGCTGCGGGGTGTCCCCGGCGGCCGACACCCCCGCGGCGATCACCGTGACGCCCTTGTGTGAGCCGGTGAGCGGCGCGAGATGCCGGGCCAGGAAGCCGCTTCCGATGATCCTCATCAGGCTCCCCGCCTCCCGCCGGTCACGACCGTCGCGGACCGTCGTATCTCCTCCACCAGCTCCGCCTGCCGGAGCGCGTCCTGCGCCCACCGGGCACGGCCCTCGCCCGACAGCGCCAGGTCGGCGAAGCGGCGGACGGAGCCGGCGAACTGGTCGTCCGGCGCCAGGGTGATCTCCTGGACCCCGTCCGCCCGTTCGATGCGGATCAGCGGCTTGTGGTCGGCGGGCGGGGTGAAGGCCCGGTCGAGCCGCAGCGTTCCCTCGGTGCCCCACAGCTCGTAGAAGCAGCGGTAGGCGTTCTCCAGGCCGAAGGTGAGATGCGCGGTGACGCCGTCCACCGACCGCAGCAGCGCGGCGCCGCCCATGTCCACGCCGAGCGCCGGGTCGTGCCGCAGCACCGCGCCGGTCACCGACAGCGGTCCTCGCAGCAGCAGCCGGGCGGCCCGGATCGGATATCCGGCGACGTCCAGCAGCGCTCCCCCGCCGAGGTCCGCCTGGTAGCGGATGTCGCCGTCGGGACGGCGCGGGATGGTGAACGCGGCGTGCAGCGCACGCACCTCTCCGATCGCCCCGTCGGCCACCAGCCCGAGCACCTCTTGGTGCTGCGAATGGTGGACGAACATGAAGTTCTCCATCAGTGCCAGCCCGCGGTCGCGGGCCGTCGCGACCAGCCGTTCGGTCGCCGCGGCCCCGGTCGTCAGGGGCTTCTCGGCGAGCACGTGCTTGCCCGCCCGCAGCGCCTTCCCGGCCCATTCGTCGTGCAGGCCGCTGGGCAGCGGGACGTAGACGGCGTCGATGTCGGGCCGCGCGAGGAGGTCCGCGTATCCGGTGACCGCCGCGCAGCCGAACTCGGCCGCGTACTCCCGCGCCTTCGCCTCGCCGCGCGACGCGACCGCCACCAGCCGCACGCGCGGGTCCGCCTTTAGAGCAGGGATCGCGCGTCGCCGGGCGATGTCCGCGCAGCCGATCACGCCGACTCTGAGCACTGCCTTCTCGCCGGTCATATCGCCGCCTTGGTCGGGTCTGCCAGGGAAGCCCAGAGTCCGTGCAGCGACTCCTCGGGCGAGTGCACCGGCCGCCAGCCGAGCGCCTCGGCGGCCAGGGAGATGTCCAGTTGCTGGCGGCGCGCGCCCGACCCGGGCGAGATCGTCCCCGCCGCATGCGCCTCACGGTCCGCGCCTTGCCGGTCCTCGCGTTGCCGGTCCTCGACGACGAGGTCGGCCGGCACGCCGCTGATCTCGATGAGCCGCCGCACCAGGCCGTCGACCGCGACGGCACGGCCGCCTCCGATGTTCACCAGCGGCGGCGCCGGACGGGCCGCGATCGCCGCCAGGACGGCGTCCCCCAGATCGCGCACGTCGACGACGTCGCGATGGCCGCCGAGCGAGGCCAGCCGCACGCGGGCGCGCCGGTCCTCGGCGTGCGCCTCGGCGAGCCATCCGCCGACCATGCCGAGCAGGCTCCCCGGAGGGCCTCCGGGCCCGACGACGTTCGCGACCCGCAGCACGACGGCGTCCACCGCGCCCTCGCGTACGGCGGCCAGCACCGCCTCGGTGGCGCAGAGCTTCGTACGGCCGTACGGATTGACGGGCGCGGCAGGCGTGTCCTCGGTGAGCACGCCGCCCGCGGGCGCCGCGCCGTACTCGTGGACGGTGCCGAGCTGGATCAGCCGCGGCCGGCGGTCGAGGCCGCGCAGCGCGGCGAGCAACTGCTCGACCAGCACGACGTTCGACTCGAGCATCTGGTCCTCGCCCGCACCCCACACCGCGCCGGCCGCGTTGACGACCACGTCCGGGGCCTCCTGCCGCAGCAGGCCGGCCAGCGGGCCCGGAGCCGCCGCCGCGTCGAGCACCCTCGTCCGCAAGGCGCCGTCCACCGGGGAACCGGGCGCGTTCCGCACCACCGCCACCGGTAGCGCGCCGCGAGCGGCCAGGACGCCGCAGAGATGACGCCCGACGAAGCCGCCCGCGCCGAGCACGACCGCACGCATGCCGAGATCTCCGTTCGCCGGGGTCGCCGATGTCCGCAGATCGTCACGCGGCCGGCTCGAGACCCCGTCCGGTCCGGCTCAAGGTCCCCGGCGTCGCTCCGGGACGGATGCGGCGCGGGGACCAATCGGCTTCGAACCGTCCTCCATCACGGCGCCCGACCATCAGGTGCTCCCCTTCCCATCCGCTCGTGCGGTCGCGACAGCGGACAGATGAAAGAGGACAGATGAGAGCGCTTGTGTTGTCCGGAGGGACGGGCTCACGGCTCCGTCCCTTCACGCACTCCCTTCCGAAGCAGCTGATACCGGTGGCCAACACGCCGGTCCTGGTGCACGTGCTGCGCAACCTCCGGCGGCTCGGGATCGACGAGATCGGGATCATCGTCGGGGACACCCGCGCGGAGATCGAGGCCGCCCTCGGCGACGGCGCCGAGCACGGCGTCCGGATCACCTACATCCCCCAGGAGGCGCCGCTCGGTCTCGCCCACTGCGTGACCATCGCCGAGGACTTCCTCGGCGACGAGGACTTCGTCATGTACCTCGGCGACAACGTCCTGCCCGACGGGATCGAGGCGGCCGCCGACCGGTTCCGCGAGGAGCGCCCGGACGCCCTGATCCTGGTCACCAAGGTCCCCGACCCGCAGGCGTTCGGGGTGGCCGAGCTGGCCGACGGCGACCGGGTGAGCGCGCTGGTGGAGAAGCCTGAGCGCCCGCGCAGCGACCTGGCGGTGATGGGGGTCTACTTCTTCACCTCGAAGATCCACGCCGCCACCCGGGCGATCGTGCCGAGCGCGCGCGGCGAGCTGGAGATCACCGACGCGATCCAGCACCTGGTCGAGCGGGGCGGCGCCGTCGTCGGCCACCGCTACGACGGCTACTGGAAGGACACCGGCAACATCGACGACCTGCTGGAGTGCAACCGCGTCATGCTCGACCGCCTGGAGGCCGGCGTCCGCGGCGAGGTCGACGAGAGCAGCGTGCTCACCGGCACCGTGGTCGTCGAGCCGGGCGCGGTCGTGACCGGCTCGCGCGTCGCGGGCCCGGCCGTGATCGGCCGCGGCAGCAGGATCAGCGGCTGCCGGATCGGCCCCTACACCGCCGTCGGCCCGGACTGCGAGCTCGCCGACTCCTCGCTGGGCGACTCGATCATCCTCGAGGGCGCGTCCGTCCAGGGCGTGCAGGGCCTGCGGGGCTCGCTCGTCGGCCGCTGGGCGCGGGTCCACGCGGAGGCCGAGGAGGCCTACACCGACCGGTTCGGCGGAACGGATCGGCGGCTGCTGGTCGGCGACCACTCGCGGGTGGAGGGCTCGGCATGAGCGGGCCCGGCATGAGGGTGCTCGTGACCGGCGGGGCCGGGTTCATCGGGTCCCACTACGTGCGGACGATGCTGGCGGGCGGCTACGCCGGCTTCGAGGACGCCGAGATCACGGTGGTGGACCTCCTCACCTACTCCGGCAGAACCGTGAACCTCCCCGGCGACGACGCCCGGATGCGGCTCGTCCGCGGCGACATCTGCGACCAGGCCATGCTGCGCGAGACGATGCGCGGCCACGACGCCGTCGTGCATTTCGCGGCCGAGTCGCACGTCGACCGGTCCCTGGTGGGCGCGGCCGACTTCATGCGCACGAACGTCCTCGGCACCCAGAGCGTGCTCGACGCCGCCCTGCACACCGGCGTCGAGACGGTCGTTCACGTGTCCACCGACGAGGTGTACGGCTCGATCGAGACGGGGCAGTGGACCGAGGAATGGCCGCTGGAGCCGAACTCGCCGTACGCCTCCTCCAAGGCGAGCAGCGACCTGGTGGCGCGGTCCTACTGGCGCACCCACGGGCTGGACGTCCGCGTCACGCGGTGCTCCAACAACTACGGCCCCTACCAGCACGTCGAGAAGCTCATCCCGCGCTTCGTCACCAACCTGCTGAGCGGCGCCACGGTCCCGCTCTACGGGGACGGCACGAACGTGCGGGAGTGGATCCATGTCGACGACCACTGCCGCGCCCTGCAGCTCGTGCTGACCCGGGGGCGCGCGGGGCAGGTCTACAACGTCGGCGGCGGGACGGCGCTCAGCAACCGGGAGATGACCGAGCTGCTGCTGGAGCTCTGCGACGCCGGCTGGGACCGGGTGGAGCACGTCGAGGACCGCAAGGGCCATGACCTGCGGTACGCGATCGACGACTCCAAGATCCGCCGCGAGCTCGGCTACGCGCCCGCCATGGACTTCGCCACCGGCCTGGCCCGGACCGTCGAGTGGTACCGGAGCAACCCGGCCTGGTGGAAGCCCCTGAGGAACGAGTGATTCGGAGCCCCGCATGACCGACGACATGACCACCACGATCGACCGGCCCGCTCCCGGGATCCCGCCCGGCGCGCGGATCCCGCCCGGTGCCAACGAGGACGATCCGCGGCGCTTCACGCTCTCGGCGCTCACCGAGGACAGCCGCGTGACGCCCAACGACGAGCTGGCCGCGTGGCTGGCCGAGCGCACCGAGGCCAACCGCTTCGAGGTCTCCATCGGCCCGATCTCCGGGCTGGCGGGCTGGCGGATCGATCCCGAACGCGGCGACCTGTCCCACGAGAGCGGCCGGTTCTTCTCCATCGAGGGCCTGCGGGTGCAGGTGGACGAGCGGCGGTGGGCGCAGCCCATCATCAACCAGCCGGAGATCGGGATCCTCGGGATCCTGGTGAAGGAGTTCGACGGGGTCCTGCACTGCCTCATGCAGGCGAAGATGGAGCCCGGCAACGTGAACACGATCCAGCTGTCCCCCACCGTGCAGGCGACCCACAGCAACTACACCGGGGTGCACGGCGGGCGGCCCACCCGCTATGTGGAATTCTTCCGCGCTCCGCGGCCGGGCCGGGTGCTGGTCGACACGCTCCAGTCCGAGCAGGGCTCGTGGTTCCTGCACAAGCGGAACCGCAACATCGTCGTGGAGACCGAGGAGGACGTCCCCGGGCAC
Organism: Actinomadura sp. NPDC048394; assembly: GCF_040651755.1. Classification (NCBI taxonomy): domain Bacteria; kingdom Bacillati; phylum Actinomycetota; class Actinomycetes; order Streptosporangiales; family Thermomonosporaceae; genus Actinomadura; species Actinomadura sp. NPDC048394. Next base: position 115,989 of record NZ_JBEZJL010000004.1, read on the forward strand.
GAGGACTTCCGCTGGCTCACGTTCGGCCAGATCCGGCGCCTTCTGACCGCCGACAACGTGGTCAACATGGACTCGCGCACGGTCCTGTCCTGCGTCCCGTTCGCCGCGCCCCCGTCCGACGCGGCGGGCGAGGGCGCGGACCGGGGCGCGGACGGGGACGGGTACCGGGCGGCGCTGTGCCGGTCGATGATGGGCGCCCCTGGCCGGCACACCGACGACGAGGTGCTCAGCCTCCTCACCGAGGCGCGGATCCGCCAGCGGCTCGTCCAGCGCACGATCCCGCTGGACGAGGTCGAGCACTGGCGCCGGTCCGACGAGGAGATCACCCACGAGGACGGCCGGTACTTCCGGATCGTCGGCGCGGAGGTGACGGCGACCAACCGCGAGGTGGCCAGCTGGTCGCAGCCGCTGCTGGACCCGCACGCGACCGGGGTGTCGGCGTTCCTGGTCCGGCCGATCGGCGGGGTGCTGCACATCCTCATGCAGGCGAGGACGGAGGCGGGATCGCTGGCGGGCGCCGAGCTGGCGCCGACCGTCCAGTGCATCCCGGGCAACTACCGGGGGCGCCCGGCGCCGCCCTATCTCGCCGAGGTGCTGGCCGCGCCGGCCGAGCGGATCAGGCACGACTCGATCCAGTCCGAGGAGGGCGGCCGGTTCTACCGGGCGCAGAACCGCTACATGATCGTGGAGACGCCCGCCGGGTTCGCCCCGGAGGACGTCCCCGAGGACTTCGTCTGGATCACCGTCGACCAGGCCATGGGGCTGCTGCGGCACGGCAACTACCTCAACGTGCAGGCGAGGAGCCTGGTGGCCGCCCTGCCCACGACCTGGTGACGCGCGGGCGCGGCGCGCACCCGCCGAAACCGTGATCCCGCGGCCGTCCAGGACGGTCGCGGGATCACGATGCGGGGTGCGGGCGGTCGGCCGGGGCGGGCTCAGCTCACCCCGGCGAAGGTGCCGGTGGAGCGCGGCCGTTCCGTGGTCAGCACCTGGAGCTGGAGGTCCTGGAGCTCCGATGACGGTTCCAGGCCCAGTTGCTCGTCCAGGATGCGGCGCGTGTCCTCGTAGGCCCGCAGCGCCTCGCCGCGGCGGCCCGAACGGTGGAGCGCCTCGATGAGCCGGCCGTGGAACCACTCGTGCAGCGGGTGGGAGGCCACGATGGTGCGCAGCTCGGGGATGAGCTCGCGGTGCCGGCCCAGTTCCAGGTCGGCGCGGACGCGCATCTCCAGCGCCTCGACGCGCAGCTCTTCCAGCCGCGCGACGTGGCCCTCCAGCAGCGGGCCGCGTGCGACGTTGGCGAGCGCGGGACCGCGCCACAGCGCGAGCGCCTCGCCCAAGCGGTTGCGCGCCTCTTCGGGACGCCCCTCCTCCAGCAGCCGCCGCCCCTGGGAGGTGAGCCTGCCGAAGATCTGGGCGTCGAGCTCGTCGTCCTTGACGCGCAGGACGTACCCCGGAGGGCGGGTGAGGAGCTTCGGCTCACCGGAGCCGGGCACCTCGTAGGAAATGAGCGTCTTCCGCAGTTGGTAGATGTAGGTCTGCGCGGTGGTGACCGCGCTGCGAACCGGGGCCTGATCCCACAGTTCCTCGATGACCGCGTCGGTGCCCACGATCCGATTGGCCCTCATGAGCAGCAGGCTCAGCACCTGGCACACCTTGGGGGCACTCGGCATGTAGACCTCGTCGCCGTCGACGATTTCGAGAGTTCCGAGTACGCCAAACCTCATTGGCCGTCCTCTTCCTTTCCGGTCGTAGGAGCACTTTCGCCGACCGAAGTCGAAATCAGACTAGCCATGACATTTACCCGCACGCCAGGCACTTGCAGCCAACGAGTAAGCCGACTATTCCTTAGGAAACATAGGGGGTACCCCTAGCCCGCCCGGACTACCACCCCGCCGCCCTGAATCAGCCCGGCCTCGATGGCCTTGTTCACGGCGTCCATCCTGGATTCGGCGTCCAATTTAACGAAGACGTTTCGCAAATGCCGCTTCACGGTCTCCTCGGAGATGTGCAGCCGTTCACCGATCTGCGCGTTCCGCATGGCCTGGGCCGCCAGGACGAGCACGCCGCGCTCCCGCTCGGAGAGCCTGACCTCGGGCGCGGCGTGCATCCGGCGCAGGCTGGTCCGGGAGATCGACAGGGTGATCCGCCCGCTGCCGGTCCGCGCGGTCCGCACGGCCGACAGCAGCTCCTCCAGCCCGGAGCTGAGCAGCAGGTAGCCGCACACGCCGAGGAGCAGCAGCTGCCGGGTGAGCCGCGGATCGTCGTGCGGGCTGATGACGACCACCCGGGTGTCCGGGGACGCGTCGCGGAGCCGGCCGAGCGTCGCCGCGGTGTCCTCGCCGGGGATCTGGGCGTCGAGCAGGACGACGTCGGGCCGGTGGCGGGTCACCTCGGCGACGGCCGCGTCCGCGTCGGCCACAGCGGCGACGACCCGCATGTCGGGCTCGGCGTCCATGGCGGCGCGGATCGCGTCTCTGAACAGCGGATAGTCGTCCACGATGATCACTGTCAGGGCTGCGTCCGCCGTACCGGCCATGGTGCCCGTCCCTTCCAGCAACGCCGATCTACCCCGATTGGATTGCTATCCAAGTCTTGGTTCTGCCCAATCTCTGGACCAGATCACTTCATCCCCGATCGCTGATGACACTTGTCACATGGGCCGCCGGGACCGGCCGGCCACCGGCCGCGACCGGAATCGACCCAGGTCAGACGGGTGACGACCGGGCTGGCCGCCTCCTCTAGCGGCGTTCGAACCCGGCCCCCGACACTGGCCGGGACGAGGCGGACGACCGTGCCGCGCCGTGTGTCGCGCGGGCGAGTGAGGAGCGGATCTCATGGAGCAGCCAGAGGGGCAGGCGGCCGGGCCCGGCCTCGGGTTCGGCGTCTTCTTCTTCGCCGCCGTCGGCGCGTCGGCGGCCGAGACGTACCGGCTCATGCTCGACTGCGCCCGCGGCGCCGACCGGCTCGGCTTCGGGTTCGTCTCCACGCCCGAACGCCACTTTCACCGCTTCGGCGGCGCCTTCCCCAACCCGGCGGTGACCTCGGCGGCCATCGCCGCGGTGACCGAGCGGGTCCAGATCCGGGCCGGCAGCGTCATCACGCCGATGCACCCCGTCATCCGGGTGGTCGAGGACTTCGCGATGGTGGACGCCATGTCGGGCGGGCGCGCGGCGATGTCGGTCGGCTCCGGCTGGAACGTCAACGACTTCGTGCTCGCCCCCGGCGCGTTCGAGACCCGCCGGCAGCGGATGATCGACGACATCGGCGCGATCCGGGAGGCCTGGCGGACCGGCGGGTGGAAGGGCGAGAACCCGCGCGGCGAGCAGGTCGAGCTGCGCATCTTCCCCCGGCCGGTCAGCGCGGAGCCGGAGCTGTGGATCACCGCGTCCCGCAGCCCGGAGACGTTCCGGCAGGCGGGCGCGCTCGGCACCAACGTCCTCACGCACCTGGAGAACCAGGACCCCGAGGCGCTGCGCGAGAAGATCGGCATGTACCGGGAGGCGCGCCGCGCCGCCGGTCACGACCGCGGCAAGGTCACCGTCATGATGCACACCTACGTCGGCGAGACCGACGAGGCGGCCCGTGCCGTCGCGGTCCCGGCGCTGAAGCGCTACCTGCTCACCGCCATCGACCTGGAGTCGGCCGCGGTGAGCGCGGGCGGCGGGATGAGCGGCGGGCGCGAGGGCCGCGACTTCATGTCGGCGGAGGACGCCCGCGCGCGGCTGGCCGAGCTCGGCGTCAACCGCTACCTCGACGGCAACTCCCTCATCGGCTCGGTCGGGACGTGCGCCGCCACGGCGCGGCGGCTCATGGAGTCCGGCGCGGACGAGCTGGCCTGCCTGGTCGACTTCGTGGACGAGCCGCGGCAAGTGCTGGACGGGCTGGAGCGCCTGGCGGAGGTCCGGGACAGGGTCGCCCGATGAGACGGACGGACGTGGCCGCCCCGGCGCTCGAGAACGGGCACGCGGCGGCGCCGGAGGTCCTCACGATCGTCGGCAGCCCGTCGCGCACGTCCCTCACGGCCTCCGTCGCCGGATACGTGACCGGGCGCGTCGCCGGGCAGGGCTTCCACACCCGCACGACCGCGGCCCGCGAGCTGCCGCCCGCGGCGCTGCTGGCAGGCGACGCGGCCCACCCGGTGATCGGCTCGGTCGTCGCCGCGGTGGAACGCGCGGCGGGCCTGGTCATCGCCACGCCCATCTACCAGGGCGCCTACTCGGGCCTGCTGAAGAGCCTCCTGGACGTGCTGCCGCGCCACGCGCTGCAGGGCAAGCCGATCCTGCCCCTGGCGACCGGCGGCTCGATGGCGCACGTCCTGGTCCTCGACTACGCGCTGCGGCCCGTGCTGGTCGCCATGGGCGCCGACCACATCGTCCGCGGCGTGTTCGTGCACCAGCGGCTGGTCACCGTCGGCAGGGACGGCGGGATCACCCTCGACCCCGATATCGAGGGGCCGCTGGAGCGCGCGGTGGAGGTCTTCACCGCCGCGCTCGACGTCGAAGGGGCCCGGTCCGCCTGAACGGCGGCCGGGCCCCTTCGGCCTCGCCCTTCTCAGCCTCGGCCTTCCCAACCTGGTCCGGCTTTCCGGATCAGGCCTCGCGCTGTTCCTCCACCGCCGCCCACACGGCGGCCGGCGTGGCGAAGGTCCGCCCGTTCAGCGCCGAGTCCGGCAGCGTCACCCGGTACGCGTTCTCCAGGCGCAGCAGCAGCTCGATCGTGGCCATCGAGTCGAGCCCGGCGGCCTTGAGATCCAGGTCGGGCGTGATGGGCTCGGCCCGCTTGGCGGCGGGCAGCACCCCCCGCAGCAACTCGACGAACCGCTCGTCGAGCGCGTCGCCGGCCGGCGTCTCCCTGTCGGCCAGGGTCTCCCTGTCGGTCATGGTCTCCCTCTCGTCACGCCGGGTCTCTCGTCAACGCCGGTGCTCTCGTCAACGACAAGCGACGGCTCACCCGAGCAGCTCGGTGAGCCGTCGCTTGTCGGTCTTGCCGTTGGGGGTCAGGGGCAGCCCGGCCACCGGGCGGCAGTCCGCCGGGACCTTGGCGTCCTCGAGGCGCTCGGCCAGCCCGGCCAGGACGTCCGCGGCGGGCAGGCCGGTCACCGCGAACACCGTCAGGTCGTGCCCGTCCGCGGGCGGCAGCACGGCGGCGGCCTCCACGCCCGGCACGTCCACCGCCGCCGCCTCGATCTCCTGGCAGGACATGCGGACGCCGCGGCGCTTGAACAGGTCGTCGCGGCGGCCCTCGAAGTACAGGTGGCCGTCGGCGTCCAGCCGGCCGTAGTCGCCGCTGTGCAGCCGCCGCTCGCCCGTCTCCGGGTCGCGCCGGAACCGCTCGGCCGTGAGCTCGGGCGCGTTCCAGTAGCCGTCCATCACGTGCGGGCCGGAGACCACGATCTCCCCGGTCTCCCCCGCGGGCACCGGCCGGCCGTCCTCCCCGAGGATCGTCACCCGGGTCCCGGTCAGCGGACGGCCGAGCGCGTGCGGCCTGTCCAGATCGCCGTCCGGTTCCATGATCGTGGTGCGCTTGCACTCGGTGGTCCCGTACATCAGGGCGATGCTCGCGGTCGGGAACGCCGCGCGCAGGCGCGCCGCGAGCGGCGGTGTGAGCGCCGCGCCGGTGTTGGTGAACAGCCGCACCGCGGGCGGCTCGGCGGAGCCGCGCCCGACCAGCCGGATCAGCATCTCGGCCAGGGACGGCACCACCGGCACGACCGTCGCGCCGTGTGCGCGCATCAGCGCGGGCAGCCGCACGTGCTCGTCCGGGCCGGACAGGACCAGGTGCGCGCCCGCCTGCACCGAGAGGAAGACCTGGTAGAGGCCGTAGTCGAAGGACAGCGGGATCGCCGTCAGGACCACGTCGCCGGACCGGTAGCGCAGCCGTTCGGCGATCGCGGCCGCCGCGAAGGTGATCGCCCGGTGCGGGCTCATCACGCCCTTCGGCGCGGCCGTGCTGCCGGAGGTGTAGATGAGCAGGCCCAGCTCGTCCGGCGACACCTCGGGGCGCGCCGGTTCCGGCTCCTCCGGCCCGCCCAGCGCGATCTCCTCGACCTCCGGCCAGAGCTTCTCCAGCATGTGGACGTGCGGGCCCGGCGGTACGCCGCCGTCGTTCTCGGCCGCGACGACCAGCGCGGGCGCGCAGTCCTCGAGCACCGCGTTCAGGTGGTAGGCCTTCATTCCGGCGCCGATCGGCACGAACACCGCGCCGTGCCGGAGCGTGCCGAACAGCATCGCGACGAACTCGCGGACGTTCCCGATCCGGGACAGCACCCGGTCGCCGCGGGCCACGCCCCGTTCCCCGAGCCACGTCGCGAACGCGGCCGAGCGCGCGTCGAGCTCGGCGTAGGTCCAGGTGCCGTGAGCGTCGGTGACGGCCGGGGCCTCCGGCCGCTGCGCGACCGCCGATGCCGGCAGGTGGTGCACCAGGTCGTGCGTATGAGTGTCGGCCACTGATCTCATCCGCCTACCACCCCGGTGTTTCCAGCAGCTCGACGACGGCCGCCGAGCAGGTGAACCCGGCTCCGATGCCGTAGAGCATCACCCGGTCGCCCTCGCCGACGGCGCCGGTCACGACCAGGTGCTCCAGCGCCGCGCAGTAGTCGCCCGTACCGACGTGACCTGTGCGTTTGGCGAAGGCCCAGGTGGTCCGTTCCTCCGGGACGCCGAGCACGTCGTGGAGCTGGAACTCGCCCTTCGCGCGGCCGGTGCCCGGGATGATGATGTAGGAGATGTCGTCCATCTCCACCCCGGCGTGGGACAGCGCCTCGAGCTTCACCTTGAACATCGCGCGCGCCTGCCGCAGCGAGATCTCCGACTCGTCGTGCGCCTTCCGGTACTGTTCGGCGCGTTCCTCGAGCAGGATCGTGCGTCCGGCCGCCGTCGAGACGGCGGTGAACGGCTCCGACCCGCGCGCGAGGCCCTCCAGGGTGTTGTCGGCGATGGTCGAGGTCGACAGCAGCCGGGCGAACCCGCCGCGCGTCGACAGCACCGTCGCGGTGGCGCCGTCCGCGTAGGCGACGCCGGGCCGGAGCGTCCACCGGGTCACCCCGGCCGGACCGAACCGGTCCGCGGTGGTGACGAGGGCGGCGTGCCCCGGCCGGACGCCCGTCGCCAGCTGGCTCGCGGCCAGCTCCAGCGCGCTCACGCCGACGCTGCACCGCTGCTGCACGTCGAAGCCGGGCACGTTGTCGCCGATCGTGCGGCCCGCGATGTAGGAGGCGGCAGGCCAGATGTCGAGCCCCTGGAACCACGTGCTGCCGTGCAGGATCAGCGAGAAGTCCTCCGGGGCGGCCCCCGAGCGCTTCACCGCGGTCTGCGCGGCCTCGACCGCCATGTCGGGGGGCGCGACGTCCTCGGCGACCAGCACCGACTCGTAGCCGTAGTCGTCGATCCATTCCGGACCGATCACACCGGCGTCGACGGCGTCCCGTACCGGAACCGGGCGGGGAAGCCAGGTCCCCAGGCCCGCGAGGTAGACCGATTCCCAGCGCACCGAAGCTCCTTCTCCGTAGTGTCCCGGCGTGCGTCCATGCTGGGCGGCCGTCCTCGAGCCGCGCTGGAAGCCCCGTGCAGCCCGCTCCGGCTCGAGCGGGCCTCGTGGCCGCCCCGGCACGATCCGACCATGCGGATTCTGTTCACCGTGCACGCCGCGGTCTCCCATCTCCGGCTGGTCGTCCCCGCCGCCCAGGCCGCGGCCCGGCGGGGGCACGAGGTCGCCGTCGCCTCCGCGGCGAGCATGCGCGCGGAGACCGCCCGCTACGGCCTGCGCTTCTTCGAGGCGGGCTACGACTGGGGCGAGAACCGCGACACGGTCCTGGCGCTGGCCCCCACGCTGGTCACCCGCGACCAGGCCGCCTACGAACGGGTGCTGACCCATGACTGCGTCCTGGGCCGCCCCGCCCTGGACATGGCCCGCGACCTGCTGGAGGTCACCGGGTCCTGGCGGCCGGACCTCGTCGTCCGCGAGGGCGAGGACATGGCGGGCTACCTGGTGGCCGAGGCCCTCGGCGTCCCGCACGCGGGGATCGCCGGCGGGTCCACGCACCTGCTGCCGCCGGACGTCGTGCGCGACCCGCTGAACGGGTTGCGCGCCGAGCTCGGCCTGCCGCCCGACCCCTCGGAGCTGACCTGCTACCGGTACCTGCTGGCGAGCCTGCTGCCGCGCGAGTACGTGCGCGGCGACCTGGCCTCCGAGACCCTGCGCTGCTACCGGCAGACCGCCCCCGAACGGCAGGACGAGCGCGTCCCCGGCTGGCTCGCCGAGCTGCCCGCCGGGCGGCCGGTCGTGTACGCCTCGATCGGGACGATCGCCCAGTCGATGCCGTGGCAGTCCGACGAGGTGCTCACCTCCGTCGTCGCGGCGCTCGGCGACATCGAGTGCTCGGCGATCGTGTCGGTCGGTCTCGACCGGGACCTGGACGCCTTCGGCGCGGTGCCGCCGCACGTGCGCCTCGTCGATTCCTGGCTGCCGCAGCCGCGGCTGCTCCCGATGTGCGACGTGTTCGTGACCCACGGCGGCTTCAGCGGCATCCGGGAGGGTCTCACGGCGGGCGTCCCGCTGCTGGTCACGCCGATGTACGACGACCAGCCCCACGCGGCGGCGCGCTGCGCGGAGCTCGGGGTGGGCTTGTCGGTACCCGGTCCCGGCGCCACGCCCGCCACCATCGGCGCGGCCGTCCGGACCCTGCTGTCCGACCCGGCGTACCGCGACCGGGCACGCGCCATGAGCCGCCGGATCCTCGCCTCGCCGCCCATGGACGAGCTGGTCGACGACCTGGAGAAGCTGGCGACCCGCCGGTGACGAGCCACAGGCGGCCCGAACAGGCGGCCCGCCGCCGGCCACCCGCCGCCGACCACCTTCGAAAGACGAAAGGCAGAGAACGCGATGCGAGTCCTTCTCACTGCGCTGGTGCCGAGCCACCTGATGCCGATGGTCCCGCTGGCCTGGGGACTGCGAGCCGCCGGCCACGACGTCCTGGTCTGCGGTATGCCCGAGGTGACGGCCGCCGCGCGCGAGGCGGGCCTGCTCACCCGTCCGATCGGCCCGGAGGAGAACGAGGTCGCCCGGCTCGCCCGCCCGGGCGCGATCGCGCGACCCGCGGTGACCGGACCCGGCGCGCCCGGTGAGGGCCACTGGGAGCGGGCCGGACGGCGCTGGGAGAAGCGGCTGCGCGGCTACCTCGACGGGTTCCTGGCCCTGGCGCGCGACGTCCGCCCGGATCTGGTGGTGACCGACCCGGTGGAGTTCGGCGGTCTGATCGTCGGAGAGGCGCTGGGCGTCCCCACGGCCGTCCACCGGTGGGGGCCCGACACCGTGACCACGGTTCTGCACGAACGGGCCAGGACCGCGCTCGCCGGGCTGTGCGCCGAGTACGGCGTGGACGCCTTCCCCGACCCGGGCGTGGTCATCGACCCGTGCCCGCCGAGCCTGCGCGACCCCGCCGCCGCGCCCGCCCGGTCGGTGCGGTTCGTCCCCTACAACGGCACCGGAACCCTGCCGCCCTGGACCCTCGAACCCCGCACCACGCCGAGGGTGTGCATCTGCCTCGGCATGTGGGGCAGCCAGGCCGTCGGGCAGGACGGCGACCGGGCCGCGGTCGTCCGCGCCGTCGGCGAGGCCGTGGCCGCCGCCGGTGCGACGGCCGTGCTGCCGTTCCCGGCCGAACGGCACGGCGACCTCGGCGACGTCCCCGCCGCGGTGCACGTGATCGACCGGACCCCGGTCGGCCTGCTGGCCGGGGCCTGCGACCTCATGGTGCATCACGGCGGCGGCGGCCTGACGCTGACGGCGCTGCACCACGGGCTGCCGCAGCTGGTGGTGCCGCAGGACGAGCCGTTCCTGGGCGCCACCGCCGAGCTGGTCGAGGACCGCGGCCTGGGCCTCGCGATCAGCGACCCCGGCGCCCGCCGCGACCCGGAGGCGATCGGCAAGGCCCTCACCAGGCTGCTGGAGGATCCCGGCCACCGGCAGGCGGCGGCCCGGATCGCCGACGAGATGAGCGGGCTCCCGTCCCCCGCCGCCCTCGTCTCGCTGCTGGAGGAGACGGCCGGCTAGCGGAGACCGCCGGGCAGCCGAGACCGCCCGGTACGGCGATCGCCTAGTGCATGTGTCAGGTCGAGAACCTGATTTTCTCCTCTACTGGCGGCGGCCCGCAGATCAATACCGTCGACATGACCCCCGACAGACCGATGATCGCGCGAACCCGAAAGAGCGCCATGTTCCCCTATCTCTGGCTCGAACTGCGCAGGCTCGTCCGTGACAGCAGCTACGTGCTCGTGAGCGTGCTGCTGCCGGTCGGCATGTTCCTGCTCTTCTCCAGCCTCGGCGACGAGGCGACCAACCACGACCTCGTCCAGCTCATGGTCGGCATGGCCGGCTTCGGCGCGGTGGGCATCACGCTGAACAGCGGCACCGGCATCGCCGACGACCGGGCGCGCGGCTGGCTGCGCCAGCTGCGGCTGCTCCCGCTCGGACCCGCCAAGGTCGTGGTGGCGCGCGGCCTGTGCGCGATGGCGCTGTCGCTGCCGCCGATCGCGATCGTGTGCGCCGCCGGCGCGGTCAAGGGCGTGGACCTGAGCGTCGCGCAGTGGGCCGGGGTGGCCGCCCTGCTCTGGATCGGCATCGCGCCGGTCGCCCTGCTCGGCCTCGGCATCGGCTACCTGTGCGCCCCGCAGCAGGCCCAGGCGATCGGCCTCGCCCTCTTCGTCGGCATGTCCATGATCGGCGGGCTGTGGATCGAGGTCTCCGACTTCCCCGGCTGGCTGCAGGTCGTCTCCAAGATCACGCCCGTCTACAGCTACGCCGAGATCCCGCGCAGCGTCGGCTGGGACAGGGCCCCGCACGCGCTCGACATCGGCGCCCTCGCCGCCTGGACCGTCGCGCTGATGGCGCTGGCCCTGTTCGCCTACCGGCGCACCGGCCGCCGCGCCTGACCCGCCGGAGCCGAAAGGATGCGCGGGCGACGTGATTGGGGCAGAGTTCTGAACGGGCACGCACGCCCCTTCCGGACCGATTCCGCAGGGAGCGACACGACGGTGAAGGTGAGCGGCAAGGCCCCGTCACACGAGCAGTTCGACACCCAGCTCACTCCCCTCCCGTTCTACTTCTGGCTCGTCATCGCCACCGGCACGGCCTCCGGCGTGCTGGACGGCGATCTGCAGCCCACCTGGCTGGCGGGCCTCGGGCTGACCGCGTTCGCCGTGCTGGACGTGGTGGCGATCCACCTGCACCTGCGCCGCCAGGCGCAGGTCCCGGCGCTGGTCGCGCTCGTGGCGCTCGCCGCGCTGACCGTCGCGATGAACGCCGGGTTCGGCCCCGACACCGATCCGCTGTTCGCGCTGCTGTCGATCGCCTGCGGGCTCATCGTCCCGTGGCGCTACTTCCTGCCGCCCATCGTCGTCGGCGCGGTGTCCGGCGTCGCGGCCCTCATGGCCTGGTGGCAGGGCGGCGACGTCTTCACCCTCTGGTACGGCAGCCTGTCGGCGGGCATCGTGGTGGCGATCCTGACCAGGCTCATGGCGGTCATCAACGAGCTGCGCGACGCCCGCGAGGAACTCGCCCGGCACGCGGTGGTCGAGGAACGGCTCCGGTTCTCCCGCGACCTGCACGACCTGCTCGGCCACACGCTGTCGGTCATCGTCGTCAAGGCCGAGGGCATCCGCCGCGTCGCGCCCCGCGATCCGGGCGTCGCCGAGCGCTTCGCCGGCGACATCGAGGAGATCGGCCGGGAGGCGCTGCGCGAGGTGCGCGAGGCGGTCACCGGCTACCGCGAGTCCGGCGTCGCCGCCGAGCTGGACAAGTCGTTCGAGACGCTGCGCGACGCCGGGATCGAGTGCGTCATCCGCCAGTCGGGCACCGCGCTGCCCGCCGACGCCGACACCCTCCTCGGCTGGGTGATCCGGGAGGGCGTCACCAACGTCATCCGGCACAGCGGCGCCGGGCGCTGCGAGATCGACGTCCGCAACGACGACCACGAGCTGTCGGTGGAGATCCGCGACGACGGGAGGGGCGCCCGGGACGGCGAGGAGCCGTCCGGCAACGGGCTGCGCGGGCTGCGCGAGCGCCTGGCGGCCACCGACGGTATCGTGCAGGCGTCCTCCCGTCGCGGCGGCGGCTTCCGCCTTCGCGCCACGCTCCCCGCGCACCGCCCGGTCAAGGAGAAGGCATGATCCGTGTGCTGCTCGCCGAGGACCAGGGCATGATGCGCGACGCCCTGGTGCTGCTGCTGAACCTGGAGGAGGACCTCGAGGTCGTCGCCGAGACCGACCGCGGCGACGACGTCGTGCCGCGCGCGCTGGAGACCCGGCCCGACGTCGCGGTGGTCGACATCGAGCTTCCCGGCCGCAGCGGCCTGGACGTCATCACCGACCTGCACGAGCGGCTGCCCACCTGCCGGGTGCTGATCGTCACCACGTTCGGCCGTCCCGGCTACGTGCGCCGGGCGATGGACGCCGGTGCCGCGGGCTTCCTGGTCAAGGACAGTCCCGGGCACGAGCTCGCGGGCGCGATCCGGCGGGTGCTGGCGGGCGAGCGGGTGATCGACCCCGAGCTCGCGACCACCGCGCTGGCGGTCGGCCCGAACCCGCTCACCGAACGCGAGCTCGAGGTGCTGGCGGCGGCCGACCACGGCGCCACCGCCGCGGACATCGCCGAGCTGCTGAGCCTGTCGGAGAACACGGTCCGCAACTACCTGTCGGGGATCATCCAGAAGACCGGCGCGCGCAACCGCATCGAGGCGATCCAGAAGGCCAGGCGCAACGGCTGGCTCTAGCCACGGGACGTTCCATCCCGCTGGCGCCCCAGTGGCGGTTGGATCGGCCAGGTAGGTAGGACGTCGTCATCTGCCGGGCTGCTGCTGCGGAGCACCGGTCGGGGCCTCCTCGCGGCCTCGGCCCTCCTGAAAGGAGGACGCGGTCACAGGATTCCCGAGGGAGACTTCGACCGCCTGCCGGGTCCCCCAGTGGCTGACCCGGCGGCAGGTGCACACCGCGTACAAGTACAGCGGCCGCAGGACGAACAGTCGCCACAGCGCGATCAGCGGCGTGCAGGCGAACAGCGCCGCACGCGACCAGGCGGACTCGTCACTGCGCCGGACGACGAAGATGCGCAAAGCCGACAGGTAGCTCAGAACAATCCCCACCTGCAAACCCGACGACGCTATCGAGCCGAGGTGCTCCCGGTAGTAGGGGTCGATGAGCAACGTGACCGGCAGGAGCAGTGCCAGCACCAGGTGCAGGTACTCGCTCACCGTCATCCAGAACACGGCGCCGGTCACCGGCATGTACCGCAGCCACCACAGATGCCGGACGGTGGTCCCGCGCATCCAGCGGAGCTGCTGCTTCAGGTAGTGGTCGAGCCGTTCGGGGACCAGCGTGAACGCCATCGAGCTCGGCTGGTGGACGGTGTCGCCGGCAAGGAGCGCGTAGAACGTGAGCATGGAGTCGTCGTTCATCTGCATCGGCCGGCCGGCGAACCGCTCGTGCTCGTACACGCCGGCGGCGCGCCGGACCACGCCGCCCCGGTAGAAGGCCAGCGTCCCGGAGTTGATGGTCACCCGCCGCAGCACCGACTGGGCGCTGCGCACGCCGCGGGTGAAGGGCAGGTACAGCACGCACGTCATGCGGGTCAGCAGGCTCGCCGTCCGGTTGAGGACCAGGACGTGCCCGCCCACCGACTGCACGCGCGGGTCCGCGAACGGCAGCAGGCCCTCCCGGACGGCGTGCCGGTCGAGGACGGAGTCGCTGTCGAGCGTGACGAAGACGTCGGCGTCGTCCCCGGCCAGGGCGTGCATCTGCGCGAACCGCTTGCCCCGGTTCGGGGTGCGGTCCCAGGACGTGTCGATGCCGAGCGCGGACGCGGCCGTCTCGAAGTCGCGGCGCACGTCGTCGTAGGTGACGGGGTTTCCGGCGGCGTCCACCGAGCCGTCGTCGACGATGCGGACGCGGTCCACTCGCCGGCTCTGCTCCAGCACCGACCGCAGGCAGGCCCGCAGCGCGACCGGGTCCTCGTTGTAGACGGGGACCTGGACGGTCACGGTCAGCTCGTCGAGTTCCGACCGTTTCTCACCGGACGCCCGGTACGGGCGCTCCAGCCACGAGACCGGGAGCCACCACAGCGCGAGGAACGACACCTTCCAGGCCACGCAGGTCGCCTGGAACGGCGTCCGGAAGGTGGTGACGATCGCGACGAGACGGGCCGCGGCCCAGGCGGCGAACCCGGCCAGCGGCAGCGCCGCCAGCACGATCCTGGTCCGCGGCGGCGCGTACCGCGCGGACGGTGCCCGGAACTCAGCGTTCAAGCGGCCCACGCCCGCGCCGGAACCCGAGCCTCACGAGGACCGTGCCGACCAGCACCAGGCCCAGGCCGGTCGCGGCCAGCCAGACATGACCCATCGCGAACCCGGTATAGGCGAGCGTTCCGCCGGTGGCGGCAGATCCGTACGGCATGGCAGTCCCTCCACTACGGCATGACGATCACTGACGTCCCGCCCCTACCCGCCGAACCGCAAATGATCATCCATCGTTCGCAAAGGGTCACTTCTGACCGGTAGCGCCCCGCATCCCCGGAATCATCCTGCTCGCCGGAGCACTGACCATGACGGCTCTCACCCGTCGCCTGGGTGGCGGGAGATCAGGTCGGCTACCTGGTCGGGTGTCTCGCGGGGCGGGAAGTGCCCGACGTCAGGCAGGACGATCCGTTCGTATTCAGCGTTGAACAGCGCGCTCTTGTCGTCGGAGGTCTCGGGCAGGTTGTCGCCGTCGCGGGCGCCGTGCAGGACCAGCGTCGGCACCTGCACGGGGGCGGGTTCGAGCAGGCGCCGCTCGATGTCGTCGTAGACAGGGTCGCCTTGGGCTTCGCCCCAGCGGTGCAGGTAGGCGTGCGTGGTGATGCGCGGCCAGTCGTCGTTGTCCCAGGCGTCCGCCGCCTGGGCGAATTCCGCCTCTTGGAACTCCCATCCCGGGCTCCAGGAGCGCCACAGGTACCGGGCGAACGAGCGGCGGTCTTCATGCATCGCGCGCCGGCCGCGTTCGGTGGCAACGAACCACTCGTACCAGTAGGCGTGGGTGAGCGGCCAGCTCAGCTGCGCATCGGCCCGGTTGGTGGCGTACCCGGCGGACATCGCCACCAGGCGGGCGACCCGCTGGGGAAACAGCGCTCCGACCACGTAGCCGGCTCGAGCGCCCCAGTCGTGTCCGACCAGCAGGACCTGATCGAGGTCGAGGGCCTCCAGGAAGCAGGCCAGGTCGTGCCCGAGCGCACCGATCTGCCCGCTGCGCATCTTCTGGTCAGAGCGGAAACGGGTCGGTCCGAAGCCCCGCAGGTACGGCCGGTACACCCGGTACCTGGCGTCATGCCAAGCCGGCAGCAACCCGCTCCAGCAATGTGGATCGTCTGGCCAGCCGTGGACGGCCACCAAGGGCGTCCCGTCCTCTGGGCCGCTCACCTCGTAGCCGATGTCCAAGTCCGCGGTCCGGGCGAACTCGGTCATATTGATCACCCCTATGTCGGGGCTGCCCGGCGCCGACCGGAGCAAACGAGAACGGACACGGCGGACCGGCGGCTCTGCAGTCGCGGAGAACTACCTCCGCGCAGGTCAAGCGGAAGTTCGTACTCCTTAAGGATTCCGCTCTGCCGTTGTCTTCTTCGGAGGTTCAGGTGGGCGATCTCGTCAGGTTCGCTCAGTCGACGCCTTCGACGATGCGGAAGTCGCGCTCGAAGCCGTCGGGGAGGGCGACCAGCGCCTTCTGGTATGCCTCGCTCTCGTATGTCGCGACGGCCTGTTCAAAGCTGTCGAACTCGACCAGAACGACGCGTTCCTTGATTCCGGCCTCGTGGGCGACGACTCGACCGCCACGGGACAGGGTGCGCCCGCCCCCAGCCTGGACGGCCTGACGGGCCAGCTTGTTGTAGGAAGTCAGCCTCTCGGGGTCGGAAATGGCGGGGTAGACACTGACCCAGTAGCCCTTGGCCATGGAAACCTCCTGTGTTCGGCCGGACACGTCCGACTTCGAATTGACACTCGGATCGATCGATCCCGGCGACGGTTACCGCGGTCGGTTGAACCGTCATATGCGCAGGTTAGGGCTTGATGTGCGGCCGAGGGAAAGACCGGTACGGGATAGACTCAGAACGGATCGTTATCAATCGGCGGGGAGGGCACGTGGCGCCGGATACGGTGAGCCTGCGGTACTTCCTGGTGCTGGCGGAGGAGTTGAACTTCACCCGCGCGGCGGCACGGATCGGTATCGCACAGCCCGCGCTCAGCGCCCGGATGCGCCGATTGGAGGCGGAACTCGGTACGGCCCTGCTGGTCCGCAACACGCGTAGCGTCGTCCTGACCGCGGCCGGTGCGGCTCTGGCGGAGTCCGCGCCGCCCGCGCTGGCGGCGCTGGACCGGGCATGGGACACCGCCCGGAGCGCGGCGGCAGGTGAACTGGGCACGCTGCGCATCGGATACAGCCTCAGCACCGGGGCCGAGACGGCACCGGCCCTGGTGGACAGGCTGATCCGCGGCAACAGCGGACTCGAGGTCGGCGCGGTCCCGATGGCGACACCGGAGATCACCCCCGCGGTCGCCGACGGCCGCATCGATGCCGGGATCACCCGCGGCGAACAGCCGGGCCGTGGCGTGCGCCGGTTCCTGCTGCGGCGTCAGCGCATCGGGGTCCAGCTGGCGCAGCACCATCCGCTCGCCGACCAGCCGGAGATCGAGATCGCCGACGCGGCCGCGTATCCGCTGCGGCTCCCGGACCGTACGGCCAACCCCGTGATCCATGATCAGATGTCCGCACTGTTCCGAGACACCCGACCGCACCCCCGATTCCAGACGCCCGCAGTCTCTTTCGACATGTCTCAGCGTGACCTGCGCGACGGGGTCACCCTCGCCCCGTCCGGAGAAGCCGCGGTCACGACACAACCGGCCGGTCTCACCTGGCGACCGCTACGGGGCGCGCCCAGCCTGACGATCCACCTGGTCCTCCCGCGCGAGCAGTCGCCACTGCACCGCCGCATCCGTGCCGTCGCCAAAACCCTGGCGCACGAGCTGCACTGGCTACCGGACTGACGCACAAGAGGCCAAGCGAGACGGATGTCTGCGGCGCCGAGGCCGAAGACCTCGCGCCCAGCGGACTTCGCGGTGATGACGGCGATGCGGGCCTCGGGAAACGGCTCGGCGACGGTCAGACTGAGCCGGAAGACGGTCATGGTGAACCGCTCCTTGACGGGCGGGTTCTGGCTGTTCGGGGGGCTGGCGGTGGTTCCATCCGCCCCCGCTGACCGGACGCGGTGACCGCGCGAGGGCGTCGTCCGACGGCCGCGCCCAGCCCCCGGCCACTGCGCGCCGCCGGGGTCGCACGGGCGTCCACATTCTGGGTACCTGTCGCCTATGAAGGAGACACCTATGGAGCAAAACGGCGGCGCCCCGCCCATAAATGCATTCGACGCCGTCGTCATCGGCAGTGGCATCAACGCCCTCGTCGCCGCCGCGCAGCTCGCGCGCGGCGGCTGGCGCGTGGCGATATGCGAGCGCGAGGACCGGCTCGGCGGCGCCATCCATACCAGCCGGGAGGTCTTCCCCGGCTACACCGTGGAACTGCTGTCGAGCTGGCACCCTCTGTTCCTCGGAGGGCCCGCCTACGCCGCCCTCGCCGACGAGCTGGCCCGCCGCGGCGTCGTCTACCACGATACCGCGAACCCCACCGGCGTCGCTTGCCGCGATGGGGCGGCCGTCCTTTCGACGGACTCCGACGCGCTCACCGCCACCTTGAGCTCCGTCGGTGACGCCGAGAACTGGTCGGCGATGACGGCCGAGTTCGGCGGCAAGATCGACCTGGCGTTCGGCCTGCTCGGTGCCGATTTCTGGCGCCCCGGTGCGCTGCGGCTCGGCTGGCGGGCGCTGCGGCGCCTCGGCCGCCGGGGCCTGGTCGCGACCGGCGCGGAAGTCCTCGAGCCCGCACGGCCCTGGCTGGAGCGGACGTTCTCCTCGCCCGTCACCCGCGCGATGCTGGCTCCCTGGGCACTGCACAGCGGCCTCGGCCCCGACGACGCCGCATCCGCGTTCATCACCAAGGTCATCGCCGCGGCCGTCGCCACCGGCGGCATGCCCGTCCCCGAAGGCGGCGGCGTCCGCCTCGTCGAAGCGCTGGCCGCAATCGTCACCGATGCCGGCGGTGAGCTCCTCACCGGTGCCGATGTCACCCGGATTCTCGTGGAGCAAGGCCGCGCCACCGGTGTACGGCTCGCGGACGGACGCATGCTGCACGCCCGCCGCGCCGTCCTCGCCTCGGTCACCCCACGCGCCCTGTACGAAGGGCTATTGAACGGTGCCGCTCCTGCGGATCGTGTACAGGCGGCCCGAGCTTTCCGGCACGGCCGTGCCGCCATGCAGATCCATCTGGCCCTCAGCGAGCGGCCCCGGTGGAGCGACCCGGTGCTGGAGGACGTCGCTCTCGTGCACGTCCTGGACGACCTGGACTCCCTGTCGGGGTCGGTGAACGCCGCCTGGCGCGGTCTGCTGCCCGAACGGCCGACCATCGCCGTCGGCCAGCCCGCCACCATCGACCCGGGCCGCGTCCCCGAGGGCAAGGGCCTGCTGTGGCTCCAACTCCAAGAACTGCCCCGCCACGTCCGCGGCGACGCAGCCGGCGTCATCGACCCCGGCGACGGCACCTGGACGCCACGGCTGCGTGACGCCTACGCCGACAGGATCCTCGGCCTCCTCCGTCCCCACATCACGAACCTGGACTCGGCTCTGACCGACCGTCTGGTGCTGGGCCCTGCCGAACTGGAGGAGATGAACGTCAACCTGGTCGGCGGCGACCCCTACGGCGGCGATTGCCGGATCGACCAGTACGCCCTGTGGCGGCCCCTGTCGTCGGGCACCGGCCACGCGACCGGCGTCCCGGACCT
Organism: Actinomadura sp. NPDC048394; assembly: GCF_040651755.1. NCBI lineage: Bacteria > Bacillati > Actinomycetota > Actinomycetes > Streptosporangiales > Thermomonosporaceae > Actinomadura > Actinomadura sp. NPDC048394. The sequence goes on from NZ_JBEZJL010000004.1 coordinate 134,892, forward strand.
GTGGCACATCGGCGCCTCCACCCACCCCGGCCCCGGTCTCGGCGCCGGCTCAGGCTTCCTAGTCGCCGAAAGGCTCCTGCACTCCCGACGCGGTCGCCGCTGATCCCTCACCAAGCAGCTGCCGTTACTCAACCGCCCGCCGGATGGGGGCGTCAGTGCCGTCAAAGCCCGCCACGTCCTACGCCTCTCACCTGTACGGACGTGGATCTCGGCAGGCAAAGGACGGTGCGGGTGCCGCCGGTGCCTGCTGGACGGGCGCGGTCGGCGGGTAGGCGGGCCCGGACGCGAGGCGCTCGCGGATCGTGTCGGCGATGACCTTCCCACCCTGCTTGCCGACGTTGATGATCTCGGCCTTGTTACCGGACGCGAAGACGGTCAGTTTCCCCGTCAGCGGCCCGCTCGACCACTGCACGGACGAGATCTTGTCGAGGGGGAAGTCCTCGGTGGTCTTCGACACCCATCCGTCCTTGACGAACAGCAGCCGCTGGTCCGTGAGGACGACCAGGCCGGTGCCGCCGCCGTAGGTGCCGGACACCATGTGGCGTACGGTCTCGCCGCTGATGCGACGTACCGTAGGGCGTACCCACTCCACGCAGCCAGACCGCTGTCACCACCCCTCCACGCACGCATTTGAAGATCACCAGACCTGGAGAGCACGCAAGGGCACGAAAATGGCCGCTCCCCGGTGAGTGGGGAAACGGCTTGGGCCCCACAATGAGAGTGCGGTCTGTTTTATCGCGTGACGTCGGCGAACCGCCGCTCCTATCGTTATTTTCGGCGGTAGTGGCCGGGGGCGATGGTGAAGGCGCGTTTGAAGGCGTTCGCGAAGGCGTATTCGGAGCCGTAGCCGACGCGTTCGGCGACCGCGGCGAGGGGTGCGTCGGAGTCGCGGAGCAGCCGGGCCGCCACGGTCAGGCGCCACCAGGTCAGGTACGCCAGCGGCGGGCGGCCGACGAGCGAGGCGAACCGCCGCGCGAACGCCGCCCGTGACAGCCCCGCGCGGGCGGCCAGTTCCGCGACCGTCCAGGGCCGGGCGGGGTCGTCGTGGATCGCGTCGAGAGCCGCGCTCACCGCCGGATCGGCCAGGGCGGCGGCCCATCCGGTGGTCCCGCCGCATGCCGGCTGCTCGTCCAGCCAGGTGCGCAGGACGTAGACGAGCAGCGTGTCCAGAAGCGAGGGCACCACTGCGGCGGCGCCCGGGCGGGGCTCCTGCAGTTCGGCGCCGAGCAGGTCGACCGCGGCGCGCAGGCGCGTGTGGCGGCCGACGCCGGCGGGGATGTGGACGACGCCGGGCAGTTCGTCCAGCAGGGGGTGCCCGCGGTCGGCGTCGAGCCGGTAGGCGCCGCACAGCACCACCGCGCTCGGCCGGACGGAGGCGTCCCGGCCGGCAGGCTCCTGAGCGTGGGACGGGAGATCGAGGAACCGCGTGGTCGGGGCGTCGGTCACGCCGTACTCGCCTCCGTGCGGGAGGAACAGCACGTCCCCGGTGCCGAGGGCGATCGGGTCGGCGTCCGCTGGGACCAGCCAGTAGGAGCCGGCGAGCACGACTTCGAAGCCGGCGGTCCCGGGCGGCAGCCGGAACCGCTGCCCCCAGGGGGCGTGCCGTTCCACGCGGGCGGAACGGGGCTCTCCGGTGCGCATGACGGCGATCACGTCGCTGAGCACGTCCACGCGCCGAGGCTAGCCGGAAAGACGATCACGTATGAAAGCGAGACCGTGACGCATTGGCCGTCTCGCTCCGCCGTCCTACGGTCGTGATCGCAACGTATGAGGGAGAGACGGAATGATCGTTCTGATGCTGCGTTTCAGCTTCAAGGCGGGCACCACGCCCGAGCGGAAGGAGTCCGTGCTCGCGGCGATGAGGCGTACGTCGCAGGTGGAGTCGACGTCGTTCTCGTTCGTCGGAGCGGACTTGGGCGACCCCGCGGAGGGCTATACGCACGGATACTGCGTCGCGTTGGACGACCTCGACGCGCTCGACCGCTACATGTACGACCCCGTGCATCTCGAAGGCGACTTCGAGATCCTGCCGCACCTGGCGCGGCTCACGCAGGTCCGGATGTCGGACGACGCCGACCCGGACCTGGACGACCGGATCGTCGCGATGCACCGGAAGAAGCTGGCGGCCTATCCCGAATGGGACCGGCTGCTCAGCACGATCCCCGGCGGCGGCGCCCCGCCCGTGCCCGCCTGACGCGCACCGGGCCGGACACCGAGTGCCGCGATGTGCTCCAGGGTGCCGACGCATTGGGCCGGGGTCGGCTGGGCCAGCATCTCCTTGCGCAGACCGGCGGCGGCGTTGCGATAGGTGGTGTCGGTGAGGAGGTCGTGGAGGGCCTCCCGCACCGCGTGCGGACCGGCCTCGTGACCCGGTAGGTGGCGGCCCGCGCCGGCGGCGGCTATGCGGCGGCCGGTGGCCGCCTGCTCGGAAGCGAACGTGGTGGTCAGCTGCGGGACGCCCGCCCACAGCGCGGTCATGGCGCTCCCGCTTCCGCCGTGGTGGATCACGGCGGAAGCGCCCGGCAGGACGGCCCGCAAAGGCGCGTTCTCGGCGACGCGGACGCCGTCGGGCACCGGGCCGAGGGCGGCCGCGTCCGCGGGGGTGGCCAGGACGATCACTTCGCAGCCGAGGCCGTCCACCGCCTGAAGGATGGCCGGGAGCAGGTAGGAGCCGGGTCCCGCTGTCGCGGTCAGGGCCGTCGACCACGTCACGCAGACGCGCGGGCGCCGGGGCGCGGGCGGCTCGAGCGCCCACGCCGGGACCGGCGCGGTCCCGTTGAAGGGGACGTAGCCGAAGCGCACGCGCTCGGCCGTGGTCGGCGGCGCCAGCGACGGCGGGCAGGGGTCCAGGACGCGTTCGATCATGTCCAGGTCGAACTCGCCCTGGCCGTGGCGCGGGAAGGACCCGCTGTGGTCGGTCGGGACGATCCGCATGTGGTCGGGTTCGCGGGTGCCGACCGGGCCCCACAGGCACAGCGCCGCCGGCACGCCCGTGACGCGGGCCGCCAGCAGCCCCTCCAGGCTGCCCGGATCGTGAAGGACCAGGTCGGGCCGCCAAGCGCGGGCGAACGCGACGGCCGCGTCGAAGCCGCGCGCGGCCCGCTCCGCCAGGACGGGGGCGATGTCGTTCTGGAAGCCGGCGGCGTCGAAGTCGGCGAGATCGCTCAGGGGTTCCCCGGTGAGGGGGTGCGGGGGCGGCCACGGGTAGGGCCGCTTCCCTTCGACGGCCTCCCGGTGGGCCTGCAACCGGAGCCGGGTGATGACCTTCATGCCGTCGAGCACGGCCACCGGGAGCAGGCCCGTCCGGCCGACCGGCGCCGTCTGGTCGGGCGTGCACAGGACCCGTACCTCGTGGCCCGCCGCCTGCAGCGCCCAGCCGAGCGGGACCATCGCCGAGTAGTGGGTCGCCTGTGAGGACACGGTGAACATGACCCGCACTCGAAGCTCCTCCGTTCGCCCGTCGGGGGGCGGGTCCGTTCCGCGCCGCTCAGGCGGCGAGGCGGTGGCGGTCCTGCGGTTCGTCCCAGTCGGCCCGGTGGGGTTCGACGTCGATGCGGGTCACGGCCGGGTCGAGGAACGGCGGGCCGAGGTGGGTGAACGCGCTGAAGTCGGTGGTGTCGCGGAAGGCGGGAAGCGTGTAGAGGTCGCGGGCGTAGGGCCACAGGTTCGGGAAGTCGACCAGCCGCCGTTCGCTGATCTTGGCGAACGGGTTGTAGGTGAGGTCGAAGCGCGCCAGCGTCACCCAGAAGCGCACGTCGGACTCGGTGACCGAGTCGCCGAACAGGAAGCGCCGGGTGGCCAGCCGCTCGTCCAGCCGCTCCAGCGCGGCGATCACGCGGCCGCGCAGGTCGGCGTAGGCCTCGTCGGAGGCGGCGCCGGCGACCCGGTAGTTGCCGTCGTTGAAGTTGACGTAGATATACTCGTTCAGCTCGTCGATGTCGCCGCGCAACTCCTCGGGGTACAGGTGGACGCCGGGGTCGCCGTACGCCTCGAACTGGGTGCCGAGGTCGATGGTGATGTCGAAGAAGTTGTTGCTGACGATCCGGCCCGTCTCGCGGTCCCACAGGACGGGCACCGACACGTGTCCCTCGTAGCCGGGCTCGGTCGCCTCGTAGGCCTCGCGCAGGAACCGGAAGCCGTTGACCGGGTCGGCGCCGCGCTTCTCCCGGAACGCCCAGCCCCGCCCGTCGCGCTCGTCATCGACGTAGGAGAGCGAAACGACGTCCTGCAGCCCCTTGAGGATCCGGACGATCGCGGTGCGGTGCGCCCAGGGGCAGCGGTGCGAGACGTACAGGTGGTAGCGCCCCAGCTCGGCCTTGTACCCGCTGGAGCCGTCGGCGGTGATGCGCCCCTGGAACGGGTACCGCGGCCGGTTCCAGCCGCCGTTCTCCACCTTCAGCGCGGTCGCCCCGTAGACACCGTGCTTGTCCAGGTCCACAGGGTCGGCGTACACGGCACCACCGGTCGTCGCGGTCATCGGACGGGCCTCCAAGGGGTCGAGGGGATGGAACGGGAGCAGTCGCAGCGAATCACCGGCCCGAACCTGGAGTCAATTGTCCCTACCGTTTAAATGGGGAATCCGCCCGGCCTTCTAGGGGTTCCGGGCCGGACGTCAGGGGCCGGGGCATCGGAGCCGCCCCCGACGATGGGCACCATGAAAGCCCTGGTCCTCTCGGGCGGGTCCGGAACACGGCTGCGCCCCATCACGCACACGTCCGCGAAACAGCTCGTGCCCGTCGGGAACAAGCCGGTCCTCTTCTACGGGCTGGAGGCCATCGCCGAAGCCGGGATCACCGAGGTCGGCATCGTCGTCGGCGAGACGGAAGCCGAGATCCGGCGGGCGGTCGGCGACGGCTCGCGCTTCGGCCTGCGCGTCACCTACCTGCGGCAGGAGGCACCGCTCGGCCTGGCGCACGGGGTCCTCATCGCGCGCGACTTCCTCGGCGACGAGGACTTCCTGCTCTTCCTCGGCGACAACTTCATCGTCGGCGGCATCGCCGACATCGTCGCCGGGTTCCGCGCGAGCCCGGCCGACGCCCGGCTGCTGCTCACCGAGGTGCCCGACCCGGGCCGCTTCGGCGTCGCCGAACTCGGGCCGGACGGGCGGATCGTCGGCATCGAGGAGAAGCCGCAGCGCCCGAAGAGCGACCTGGCGCTCGTCGGGGTGTACCTGTTCGGCCCGGCGATCCACCGCGCCGTCCGCGCGATCGCGCCGTCCGCGCGGGGCGAGCTGGAGATCAGCGACGCCGTCCAGTGGCTGCTGGACGCGGGCCTGGACGTGCGGTCGACGGTCATCACGGGGTACTGGAAGGACACCGGGAACGTCGACGACATGCTGGAGGCCAACCGCACCGTCCTGGAGGGGCTGGAGCACGGCGTCGAGGGCGAGGTCGACGGCGACACCGAGATCATCGGACGGGTGCGCATCGCCTCCGGCGCGATCGTGAAGGGGACCCGGATCGTCGGCCCGGCGATCATCGGCACCGGCGCCCGGATCGTGGACTCCTACATCGGCCCGTTCACCTCCATCGGCGACGGCGTCCGCGTCGAGGACAGCGAGATCGAGTACTCCATCGTGCTCGACGGGTCCACCATCCAGGGCGTGCGGCCCATCGAGGCGTCCCTGGTGGGCCGCGCCGTCGAGGTCACCCCCGCCGCGCGCACACGGGCCGCCCACCGCCTCGTCCTGGGCGACTACAGCCGGGTGCGGATCGCATGACGAGGATCCTGGTCACCGGCGGTGCGGGCTTCATCGGGTCGCACTACGTCCGGCGCCTCCTCGGCCCCGACGGCCCGGGGGACGTGTCGGTCACCGTGCTGGACGCGCTCACCTACGCGGGCAACCGCGCCAACCTGGCCGCCGTCGAGGACCACCCCGGCTTCCGGTTCGTGCACGGCGACATCTGCGACGCCGCGCTCGCGGGCCGGCTGGTCGCCGAGCACGACGAGGTCGTGCACTTCGCGGCCGAGTCCCATGTGGACCGGTCGATCGCGGCGGCCGACGCGTTCGTGCGCACCAACGTCCTCGGGACGGGCACGCTGCTGGACGCGGCGCTCGGCTCGGGCCTCGGGACGTTCGTGCACGTGTCCACCGACGAGGTGTACGGGTCGGTGGACGCGGGTGCGACGCCGGAGACCGCGCCGCTCAGCCCCAACTCGCCCTACGCGGCGTCCAAGGCCGCCGCCGACCTGCTCGCGCTGTCCTACCACCGCACCCACGGCCTGGACGTGCGGGTGACGCGTTGCTCCAACAACTACGGCCCGTACCACCACCCGGAGAAGATCATCCCGCTGTTCGTGACGCGGCTGCTGGACGGGCGGCGCGTCCCGCTGTACGGCGACGGCCTGAACGTGCGGGACTGGCTGCACGTCGACGACCACGCGCGCGCCCTGGAGCTGGTGCGCACCAAGGGGGTGCCGGGCGAGGTCTACAACATCGGCGGCGGGACGTCCCTGACGAACCGGGAGCTCACCGGCCTCCTCCTCGAGGCGACCGGAACGGGTTGGGACAGGGTCGAGCGCGTCCCCGACCGCAAGGGGCACGACCGGCGGTACGCGGTCGACGACGCCAGGATCCGCGCGGAGCTGGGCTACGAGCCGCAGACCCCCTTCCCCGAGGGGCTGGCCGCGACCGTCACCTGGTACCGGGAGAACCGGCGCTGGTGGGAACCGCTGGTCTGACCGGCCCGCCCGCGTCGGCGGCGTGCCGGCGCACCCGGTCCACCAGCCGCGCCTGCTCCACCACCGCCTCGCCCTCCAGGACGGAGGGCACACCGTCGCGGACCCGGCCGACGAAGGACGCGACCGCGCCGGCGAAGTGGTCCTCGGCGGGCAGCGTCAGCTCCTCGACATGGTCCTGGCGCTCGATCCGCACGACCGGGCGGTGCGCCGCCGACGGCGTGAAGGCCCAGGTCAGCTCGGCCCGTCCCGCGCTCCCCCACAGCGCGTACCGCGACCGGTAGGCGTGCTCGACGCCCCAGGTCAGGTGGGCGGTGCGGCCGGACGGGTCGGCCAGCAGGGCCGCGCCCGCCACGTCCACGCCGCGCGCCTCGTCGACCCGCAGGTGCACGCCGAGCACGTCCAGAGCGGACCCGAGGTGCAGGAGCGCGGCGCGCAGCGGGTAGACGCCGACCTCGGCCAGCGCGCCCCCGCCGAGGCCCGGGTCGTAGAGGTTGCGGCCGCCGGCCGGCGGCGGGAACGCGAACTCGGCGGTGAGCGTGCGCGGCTCCCCGATGGCGCCCTGCGCGACCAGCTCGCGGATCCGGGCGTGCTGGGAATGGCACAGGAACATGAAGTTCTCCAGCAGCGCCAGCCCGCGCGAGGCGGCGAGCGCGACGAGCGCCTCGGTCTCCACCGCGGACGCCGTGAGCGGCTTCTCCGCCAGCACGTGGCGGCCGGACCGCAGGGCCCGCCCGACCCACTCGGCGTGCAGGTGGACCGGCAGCGGCACGTACACCGCGTCGACGTCCGCGCGGTCCAGCAGCGCCTCGTAGCCGTGCACCGGCGCGCCGCCGAACCGCCCGGCGAAGCGCGCCGCCTTGGCCGGGTCGCGGCTGGCGATCGCGGTCACCCGGACGTCCGGATGGGCCGCCAGCGCGGGAAGGGCCCGCCGCCAGGCGATGTCCGCACAGCCGAGGACGCCGATTCTCAACGGTCCCGAATTCACCGGCACGCCTCTCCTTTTGACGAATTCATCGATTCAGGACGAGGCTAGGCACGCCCTGCGGCCGCGTTACCCCTGACATGGCCTAATCGCCCCCGGACGACCCCCCTGAACACCCCCTGTCAATTCCTGTGCGGCACCTGGGAATGGAGCGGCATCGGCATATTGGAGTCCTTGCCGCGACCATTTCCAGGAGGAGCGATGTCGGGGATCATCACGGCGTTGACGACCGACCACCGGAGGGCCGTGCGGATCGCCGAGTCGGCGCAGGCCGCCGGCGGGGTGCTGACCGAGGCGCAGGTCCGGGCGTGGTTCGCCGAGCGCCGCCGCGGCGACGTCGCACGGGTCGACCGGGTGCCGCTGGACCGGCTGGAGCGCTGGGGCATCGACCCCGCCACCGGCGACATCCGCCACGACAGCGGCCGGTTCTTCACGGTGACGGGCCTGTCGGCCGAGGTCCCCGGCGCGGCGGTCCCCGCGTGGACGCAGCCGATCCTGCTGCAACCCGAGATCGGCATCCTCGGCATCCTCGCCAAGGAGATCGACGGCGTCCTGCACTTCCTCATGCAGGCCAAGAACGAGCCCGGAAACCCCGAGGGAGTGGAGATCTCCCCCACCGTCCAGGCGACGCGGAGCAACTACATGCGCGTGCACCAGGGCGGCCCGGTCCCCTATCTCGACTATTTCCGCGACACCCGCCGCCACCGCGTGATCGCCGACGTGCTCCAGTCGGAGCAGGGCGCCTGGTTCTTCCAGAAGCGCAACCGCAACATCATCGTCGAGACCGACGACGAGGTGGAGCCGCTGGACGGCTTCGCGTGGCTGACGCTCGGCCAGCTCCACCGGCTGCTGGCGGACGACACGGTCGTCAACATGGACGCCCGCACGGTGCTGTCGTGCCTGCCGTTCTCGGGCGTCGGCCTGTCGGCGTCCTCGCCGTTCCGCGACCAGGAGTTCCGGCAGTCGGTACTGCGCTCCTGCAGCGAGGAGTTCGCGGGGCTGCACGGCATCGGCGACATCCTGAGCTGGATCACCGAGTCCCGCAGCCGGCACGAGGTGCTGGCGCACCGCGTGCCGCTGCGCGAGGCCGAGCTGTGGCACCGCGGCGAGGACGCGATCGAGCACGAGTCCGGCCTGTTCTTCCGGGTGATCGGGGCCGGTGTGCGGAGCGGGCACCGCGAGGTCTCGCACTGGCACCAGCCGCTGGTGGAGCCGATCGGGATCGGCGTCAACGCGTTCCTGGTGAAGCAGGTGGACGGCGTGCTGCACGCGCTGGTCCACGCCGGCGTCCAGCCCGGCTACCTCGACGTCCTCGAGCTCGGCCCGACCGTCCGGTGCACGCCCGGCAACTACGCCTGGCTGCCGGACGCGGCGCGGCCGCCCTTCCTGGACGACGTGCTGTCCGCGCCGCCCGGGCGGGTCCGGTTCTCGAGCGTGCTGTCGGAGGAGGGCGGCCGGTTCTACCACGCCCGCAACCGCTACACGATCATCGAGGTGGACGCCGGGTACGCGCCCGACCCGGGCCCCGACTATCGGTGGCTGACCCTTCACCAGCTCGTCGGGCTGCTGCGCCACAGCCACTACGTCAACGTCGAGGCGCGCAGCCTGGTCGCCTGCCTGCACAGCCTGGCGGGCCGGCCGGACTGACGCCGGGCGGCCCGCCAGGGCGGTCAGTGGTGGTGGCCGAGGGGCGAGGCGGGCCGGGCCGCCGCCCGCATCTTGGCCGCCATCGCGGTCTGGACCGTCTTGGGCGCCACGACGAACGGGCGCATCATGCCGTGGTCCTCGTGTTCGAGGATGTGGCAGTGGTACACGTAGTTCCCCGTCCCGCCGTGGAACCGCCCGGCGACCGCCACGTGCTCGTGCTCGTCCATGCGGATCGTGTCCTTCCACCCCTGCTCGTCGGGCCCGAGGCCCTTCGGAGCGCTGTAGGTGGCGGTGTAGGTGTAGATGTCGTTGGCGGTGTCGGACGTCACGGCGACCGTGTACGTGTCGCGGGCCAGCGCCTGGAACGACACCAGGTGGATGTGCATCGGATGGTTCGGCCCGGCGAGGTCGATGAAGTTCCAGACCTCCCAGCCGTCGAGGGAGACGTGGAACGTCACGGCCTCGTCGAACGTGCTCGCCGCCTTCCGGTAGGTGGTGCTCTTGCCGTCCTTGACGATGGTGACGATGCGGTCGCCCTTCTGCGGGACGTAGCCGGCGGGCGTCTCGGCCAGCTCCCACATCTCGGGGTGGCCGCTGCTCGTGCCGTCATGGGTGGCGGTCGCGACGTACCGCTCGGTGTAACCGGACGGAACCTTCGCGGCGGTCAGCCGGGTGAACGAGGGCGACAGCTTGGCCGGCAGGGTGAACGGGTCGGTCACGGCCGCGCCGCCGACCCGGAACTGCATGACCTCGGGGCCGAGCGGTGAGGTGACGGTGTCGGTGTTGGACAGCCGGAGCCGCGCCCCCTTGAACGCGGAGAAGTCGATCAGGATGTCGGCGCGTTCGGCCGGCGACAGCGTGAGCCGGTCCAGCTTGGTCGGGGCGCCGAGCAGCCCCTGCTCGGTGCCGATCTGGACGAGCGCGCCGGTGACCGGCGTGCTGGTGCCGTCGGCGTTCTCCTTGCTCAGCTCCAGCGTGTAGGTACGCCCGTTCGCGCCGTTCAGCACGCGGAACCGGTACCAGCGCGGCTCCACGTTCAGGTACGGCCAGATCTTCCCGTTGACGAGGTTGTAGGGGCCGGCGAACGGCAGCGAGACCCGACGGCCGTTGGTGTCGTAGTAGCCGACCTTGTGCAGCAGCCGCCCGGTGAAGGCGTCGTCGGCGTCGGTGTCGAGATTGCGGTCCGCGATGATCAGCGGGATCTCGTAGGCGCCGGACGGCAGCCTCAGGGCGCTCTCCTCGGAGTCGCGCACGAGGTAGAGGCCCGAGAGGCCGGCGAACACGTTGAAGGCGGTGATGTCCATCGCGTGGTCGTGGTACCAGAGCGTCGCGGCCCGCTGGGCGTTCGGGTACTCGGCGGCCTGGGCCTGGCCGTAGGAGATCCCGTTCTTGGGCCAGCCGTCGCTGTCGCCGCTGATCTCGCCGCCGTGCAGGTGGGTGACCACCCACGGGGCGAGGTCGGCGACGTCGGGAAGCGGCTCGGCGCCGCCGCGCCCGGGGCTGAGGATCGAGTCGAGCCCCGTGAAGGGGACCTCGACGGCGGTCACCGGGAACTTGCCCTGGATGCGGTTCTGCCAGCTCACCTTGATGCGCCGGCCCCGCGGCACGTCGATGACCGGCCCGGGGTAGGCGCCTTCGTACCCCCAGACGGGCGTGTCAGGCAGTTGCGAGTGCAGCTTCACGGTGCCGGCGCGCTGCCGGAGGGTCAGCGCGGTGTCGGGCTTCAGCACCGCCGGGATCGGCAGCGGGTCGGCGAACTTGGCGAGGTCGGCGGGAGCCCCGCGGAACACCCGGGACGCGGCGGCTAACGCGGACAGGTTCGCCTGGACGGTGACGGCCACGCCGATACCGGCGGCCGATCCGGCGATGAACTGACGGCGGCTGGGCATGGGGGGACTCCTCTGCGGGCATGGGCGGCGCAGCCGATCCTTCGCCCGCGCCCGCGCCGGCTCCATCGGCGGGCCGATATTCAGGGGTTCGCACGCCGGACGCTCGGGTTTACGGCGGCCCCGACAGTGGAAGAACGTGCGCGTCACGGGTGAACCGGAGCGGGCAGGCCGGCGTCCCACCCCGGGATTCGGTCGTCCGATAGGCGCGCGATTGCCGGGCAGTGGGCGGGCGTCTTCGATCATCGGATCCGTGGTCGCACTGGTGGAACGAGACGAACAGATCCAGCAACTCGACAGCCTGCTCGCGGACTGCACGGCGCGCCGCGGCCGGGTCGCGCTCCTCGAGGGGCCCATCGGCACCGGCCGGACCGCGCTGCTGCGCAGCCTCGCCGAACGCGCCGAACGGTCCGGATTCCGGTGTCTGCGCGCCTCCTGCTCCCCCGCCGAACAAGAGCTCCCCTACGGCGTCGCCGGCCAGCTCCTGCGGGACGTGCCCCGGCCGGAGGACCCGGACGGTCCGCCCGGCCGCCTCCTGGAACGGCTCGCGGCGGCGACGGACGCCCTGGACGGCGCCGGCCCCGCGTCGCCGCGCGCGGTGCGCGCGCACCACGAGGTCGTGCTGGCCCTGCTCGGGCACGCCGAGCGCGAACCGCTCCTGATCACCGTGGACGACCTGCGCTACGCCGACGTCCCGTCCCTGCACCTCCTGCTCCACCTGGTCCGGCGGCTGGCGTCGGCGCCCGTCCTGGTCGTGCTCGCCGACGAGCCGGTCCCGCGGCCGCGGCACCTGACGTTCCTGGCGGAGCTGTTCCGCAGGCCGGAGCTGCACCGGCTGCGGGTGGGACCGCTGTCGCCCGCCGGGACCGCCCGCGCGGTGTCGGGGCCGTCCGGCGCCCCGCCGGTCCCGGCCGCGGACCTGCACGCGATCAGCGGCGGCAACCCGCTGCTGCTGGACGCGCTGGCCGAGGACGCCAGGGTCGCGGGCGGCCCCCGCCCGGAAGGGTACGGGCTGGCGTTCCTGGGCTGCCTGCACCGCGGCGACCCCGCGACACCGGCGGTGGCGCGCGCGCTGGCGGTCATGGGCGAGGACGCGGGATCGGCGGAGCTGTGGCGGCTCGTCTCGTTGAAGCCCGAGGACGGCGAGCGCGCCCTCGGCGCCCTCAACGCGGCCCGGCTGCTGGACGGCGGCCGGTTCCGCCATCCGGTGGCGCGGGACGCGGTGCTCGACGAGCTGGCCCCGGCGGAGCGGGCCGAGCTGCACCGCCGTGCCGCGCGCCTGCTGCACGACCGGGGCGCGGCCGCCACCCGGATCGCCCGGCATCTCGTCCACGCCGACCACGCCCAGGAGCCGTGGGCGGCGGCCGTGCTGTCGGAGGCGGCCGAGCACGCGCTGCTCGACGGCCGGGCCGAGGAGGGGGCGCGCTTCCTGCGCCTGGCGCACCGCGGCCTGTCCGACGAGGGGGAGCGCGCCGCGGTCCGGACGCGTCTCGCCGGCGCCGAGTGGCAGACCGCGCCGGCGTCGGCGGCCCGGCATCTGGCCCCGCTGGTGACCGCGGCCCTCGGCGGCCGGCTCGGCCTCGCCGACGGGCTGGCCCTCGCCGGCCGGCTGCTCTGGTTCGGGCGGGGCGAGGAGGCGGTCCGGGTGCTGGACCGGCTGCGCGCGGACGCCCGCGCCGAGGGCGGTGGCCTGCGGGACGCCGAGGTGTGGCTGGCCTACGCGCACCCGCCGCTCGCCCGCGACCGGCGCACGCCCGTGCTGGCCGCCGAGCGGGCGTTCGCCGTCCCGGCCCTCGGCGGCGATCCGCAGCTGCACGCGGCGGCGATCCTGGCCGACGGGCTCACCCGGCGCCGGAGCCACGCGGTGGCGGGCCGCGCCGAGCAGGTGCTCCGCGACCTTCCGCTGCACCCGCGCAACCCGTGGACGGTCGAGGCGGCCCTGCTCGCCGTGCAGGTGCTGCTGCGCGCGGACCGGCTCGACGCCGCGGCGGCATGGTGCGAGGCCCCGTCCGGCGAGACCCCGGCCGGCGAGACCCCGGCCGGCGAGACCCCGTCCGGCGAAGGGCGGGACGGCGAGGCCGGGGGCGGCGGCACCCAGGCGGCGTTCTTCGCGGCGGCGCGCGCGGAGGTCGCGCTGCGGACGGGCGACCTGCCGAGCGCGCTGCGGGAGGCGCGGGAGGCGCTGGCGCGCCTCAGCCCCAAGTCGTGGGGCGTGGCGATCGGGTACCCGCTGGGCACCTGCGTCCTGGCCGCGACCCGTGCCGGCGAGCACGACGAGGCCGCCCGATGCCTGGCGCTGTCGGTGCCCGAGGCGATGTTCAAGAGCCGCCACGGCCTCTACTACCTGTACGCCAGGGGCCATCACCACCTCGCGTCCGGCCACGCCCACGCGGCCCTCGCCGACTTCCTCAGCTGCGGCGAGCTGATCCGCGGCTGGGGCCTGGACACCGCCGGTCCGGTGCCGTGGCGCACCGACGCGGCCGAGGCGTGGCTGCGCCTCGGCAACCGCGACCAGGCCCGCCGGCTCGTCCGCGAGCAGCTCGCGCGGACCGACGGGCGCGGTCCCGCCCTGCGGGTCCTCGCCGCCGCGAGCCCGGCCGGGCGGCGGCTGCCGTTGCTGACCGAGGCGGTCGACCTCGCCGAGGCGTCGGGCGACCGGTACGAGCAGGCCCGCGTCCTCGCCGACCTCAGCCGCGTCCACGCGGCGGGCAACCGGCGGCGCGCCCGCCTGCTGCTCCGCCAAGCCCTGCATGTCGCGAACATGTGCGGGATGCGGCCGCTCGCCCGGGAGCTGCTGTCGGTGCAGGCGGACCTGGGCGGCGCGGAGGCGATGGCCGACGGGCTGGAGGGCATCGCGTCGCTCACCGACTCCGAGCGCCGGGTCGCGTCGCTGGCGGTGGTCGGTAACACCAACCGGGAGATCGCCGCGAAGCTCTACATCACGCCCAGCACCGTCGAGCAGCACCTCACCCGCATCTACCGCAAGCTCGGCATCCGGCGCCGCAAGGAGCTGCCCGCCGACCTGTGGGCGGGGCTCAGGAAGACCGGCTGACCGCGCCGCCCGCGTCGAGGTCCGTACTCGCACCGGGGTCCGTGCTCCCGCCGAGGGCCGTGCTCGCGCCGAGGTCCGTGCTCGCGCCGAGCCCGGCGAGCAGTTCCTCGACGAGGGCGTTCGCGCCGTCGCGGTCGGCGGCCGTCCCGAACAGGTAGAAGTCGGGGCGGACGAGCGCCGCGACCGCCCCGGCGCGCGCCAGGTACGGCAGGTGCACCCCGTCGAGGTCGGACGCCGCGTCCAGCCGCACGAACCGCGTGCCGAGCCGTGCCAGGGCCGCGGCGGGGGCGGGGTCGAGCAGCTCGCCGGGCGGTTCGGTGGTGAGCAGGACGAAGCCGGGGGCGCCGGCGACCTCGTCGAGGAGCCCTTCGCGGCCGCCGATCCGGACGCGGCCCTGCGGGGTGAGGCCGCCCGCCGCGCCGCGCGGGCCGCCGGCGGCGTCCCGGGCGATCAGCCCCCGGGTCAGCGGGTGGACGGCCGACGGCGGGGGCGCGGCGAGGCCGCGCTCCCGGACGCCGATCATGACCGCGTCGCGGTCGCGGGCGGCGGCCGGGTCGGTCTGGCAGATGACGCGGCCGAGGTCGACGGACATGGTGACGGCGTGCCGGACGTGCTCGCGGCGCTCGTCGGTGTAGGTGTCGAGCAGCGCCTCGCCGGCCCGACCGGTGAGAACGAGGTCCAGCTTCCAGGCGAGGTTGGCGGCGTCCCGGAACCCCGAGCACATGCCCTGCCCGGCGAAGGGCGGCATCAGGTGGGCCGCGTCGCCGGCGATCAGGATCCGGCCGGCCCGCCACCGGTCGACGTACCGCGCCTGGAAGGTGTAGACGGCGTGCCGCTCCAGCGTCGCGGAGCCCTCGTCGATGCCGAACAGCGCGAGGAGGCGCCACACGTTCTCGGCGCTGCCGAACTCGTCCGGCGGTTCGCCGGGCAGCCGCATGAACTCCCAGCGGCGGTGGCCGGGCCCGGCCGAGACGGCGGTGCGCGGCCGCGCCGGGTCGCAGACCTGCAGGTTGTTCGGGACGAAGCGGCGCGGCTCGTGCAGCCGCACGTCGCAGGTCAGCCAGTCGTCGAAGAACCGCAGGTCGGTCGCGGTGGCGTCGAGGGCGTCGCGGACGGTGCTGTTCGCCCCGTCGCAGCCGACGACGTACCGGGCGGTCAGCACGCCGCCTTCGGGGCCGTCGACGGTGACCGCCACCCGGTCCCCCTCGTCGCGCAGGCCGGTCACGCGGTGGCCGCGCAGCACGCGCAGCGTGGGCTGCGCCGCACCGCGCGCGGCCAGGGCGGCCTCGATCCCGGGCTGGTACATCGAGAGCGAGTCCGGCCATCCGGACCAGCCGCGCTCGGCCACGTCCACCTCGAACAGCGTCGTGCCCGCCCCGTTCGTCCACACGTAGTCGCGGGACGGTTCGGCGACGGTGCGCAGGGCCTCGCCGATGCCCGCGGCGGCGAGGATGCGGGCGGACTCGCCGTCGAAGGACACCGCCCGCGGCATCGGGTAGGGCTCCGGTCGCCGCTCCACGACGGTGACGCGGTGCCCGCGCGCCGCCAGCAGCGTGGCGGTCACCTGCCCGACGGGCCCGTACCCGACGACGAGGACGTCGCTGCCCGCCCCGCTCAACGCCCGCTCCCCGCGCTGGTCGTGGTTGCGGCGGCCGCCGGTGAACCGAGGATCTCGGCGACGACGCGCTCGTGCTCGGCGGGGTCGGTGAGCACCCGGACGGTCTCGTGGCCGTCGTCCACGGTGAGCAGACGTTTGCCGATGAGGACGCGCTGGCCCGTGGCGGAGGACCGGCCCCGCACCAGGATCCCGGCGCCGGCCAGCGCCCGGGCGAACGCCTCCAGCTCGGCCGACGGGTCCTGCCATTCGGCGAGGTCGCGAGGCTTGTCGCGGAACCGGTACACCGCCTGCCAGATCCCGGTCCGGCCGCTGCGCTCGACCACGTGGTAGCCGTCCGCCGGGACGATGCGGAACCGGCTGCCGTACTGCTGCTGCACCTCAGCGGTGACGCGCAGCGGCTCCAGGTAGGACGGGCCGACGAAGCCCACGTCCACGAGGTACAGCTCGCCGTCCACGCGGGCGTGGTTGAAGACGTGCTCCAGGTCGGGGCCGAACGATCCGTCCATCTGCCGGATGCCGGCGCCGTACACGCCGACGTCGAAGCCCAGTTCCTCCAGCAGGATGCGGAACAGGCCGTTGAGCTCGTAGCAGACGCCGCCGCGCCCGCCGACGACGATCTCGTCGAACGCGGTGTCCGGGTCGATGTCCACCCCCGCCCACAGCGCCGTACCCCGGCCCGCGTTGAGCGCGCTGTCGTACGGGAAGGTCCGCAGGTGGCGGTGGTGCAGGAAGCGCAGCGTCTCCAGCGTGGGCGCGGCCGGCCCGCGATGGCCGAGCGCCTCCAGGTAGGTGGCGACGTCGAAGCCCATGGGTCAGTCCTCCACGGTCTCGGCGGGTGCGGGGTCGGCGGGTGCGGGGTCGGCGGGTGCGGGGTCGGCGGGTGCGGTGGCGGTCAGTTCGGCCAGCAGGTGGTCGGCCAGCTCCGCCGGGGTGGCCCGATCGAAGATCAGCATCGGCGGGAGCTCCAGCCCGGTCGCGGCCGAGAGCCGGTTGCGCAGCTCCACCGCGGTCAGCGACACGTACCCGACCTCGAAGAAGACGTCGGTCGGCGCGAGCGTCTCGGCGGGAGGCCGTCCCAGCACCGCCGACGCCTCGGTCCGGACGAGGTCGAGCAGCACGTTCCGGCGCCCGTCCTCGTCGAGCTTCTCGAACCCGTCGAGCGGCGACGGCGCTTCCTCCGGTTCCTCCGGAGGGGACGGGGCCGGGCGGGCGGGGCCGGTGGGCGCGGATTCCAGCCAGTAGTGACGGTGCTGGAAGGCGTAGGTGGGGAGGTCGACGCGGGGCCGCCCGGCGAGGAGCGGCGACCAGTCGACGCCGCCGCCGCGGACGCGCAGTGCCGCCGCGGAGAGCAGGAACGTCCGGAGCCCGCCCTCGCCCCGGCGGAGCGTGCCGGTGACGGCGGCAGCGGCCCGGCCGGCGGCGTCCTTGATCTCGGCCGCCAGCACCGGGTGCGCGCTGACCTCCACGAACGACCGGAATCCGTCGTCGAGGAGGGCGCGGGTGGCGGCGTCGAACCGCACGGTGCCGCGCAGGTTGCGGTACCAGTAGGCGGCGTCCAGCCCCGTGGTGTCCAGCCATCGCCCTTCGACGGTGGAGAAGAAGGGGACCTGGGACGGCTTCGGGGCGAGGCCGTCCAGGAGGTCGTGAAGCTCGTCGCGGATCGCCTCGACGTGCGAGGTGTGCGAGGCGTAGTCGACGGGGATCCGGCGGACCCGCACGCCCTCGTCCTCCCACGACTCGATCAGGCCGGCCAGGGCGCTGGCGTCACCGGCGACGACGACCGACGCGGGCCCGTTGACGGCGGCGATCTCCAGTCCGGGCGCGAGGCGGGCGGCGACCCGGTCCCCGGGCAGCGCGACCGACGCCATGCCGCCGCGTCCGGCCAGGCCGCGGGCGATGGCCTTGCTGCGCAGCGCCACCACCCGCGCCGCGTCATCCAGCGGCAACGCCCCGGCGACGTGAGCGGCGGCGATCTCGCCCTGCGAGTGGCCCACCACGGCGTCGGGCACCACGCCGAACGACTCCCACAGGCGGGCGAGGGCCACGTTCACGGCGAACGAGGCGGGTTGCACCACGTCGACCCGCTCCAGCGGCCCGCGAAGCTCCTCGGTGAGCGACCAGTCCACGTACGGTTCCAAGGCCGCCTCGACGTCCGCCAGAGCGGCGGCGAACACGTCGGACTGGGCGGCGAGTTCGGTTCCCATGCCCGCCCACTGCGTCCCCTGGCCCGGGAACACCAGGACCGTGCGGCCCTCGACGTCCGCGACGCCGGTGACCGTGGCCGGTGCGGGCTCTCCGGCCGCGACCGCGCGCAGCCCGGCCAGCGCCTCGTCGCGGTCGGCCGCGACGACGACGGCGCGGTGCGCGAGGGCCGCCCGGCCGGACGCCAGCGAGGCGGCGACGTCGGCGGCGTCCAGCGCGGGACGTTGGCGGATGTGGGAGGCGAGCCGCGCGGCCTGGGCGCGCAGCGCGTCCGCCGTCGCCCCGGAGATCTCCCAGGGCCGGGGCGCCGAGCCCAAGTCCGGCGGCGGGGCCTCGCCGGTGCTCACCGGCGCCTCTTCGATGATCACGTGGGCGTTGGTGCCGCTGACGCCGAAGGACGACACCCCGGCCCGGCGGGGACGTCCCGGGTCCGGCCAGTCCCGCGGTGCGGTGAGCAGCCGGACCGCGCCCGCGTCCCAGTCGACGTTCGCGGACGGCGCGTCCACGTGCAGCGTGGCGGGCAGCGTCCGGTGCCGCAGCGCCTCGATCACCTTGATGATCCCGGCGGCGCCCGCGGCGGCCTGCGCGTGCCCGATGTTGGACTTCAGCGACCCCAGCCAGAGCGGCCGGCCGGCCGGGCGGTCGCGGCCGTAGGCGGCGAGGAGGGCCTGCGCCTCGATCGGGTCGCCCAGCGGGGTGCCGGTCCCGTGGCCCTCGACGGCGTCGACGTCGAGGGGCGCCAGGCCCGCCGCGTCCAGCGCCGCGCGGATCACGCGCTGCTGGGACGGCCCGTTCGGGGCGGTGAGGCCGTTGGAGGCGCCGTCCTGGTTGACGGCGCTGCCGCGCACCAGCGCGAGCACGGGATGGCCGTTGCGGCGGGTGTCCGAGAGCCGCTCCAGGAGGAGGACCGCGGCGCCCTCGGCCCAGCCCGTGCCGTCGGCGGCGTCGGCGAACGCCTTGCAGCGCCCGTCGGGCGCGAGTCCGCGCTGCCGGGAGAACTCGACGAAGGGCGACGGCCGCGCCATGACGGCGACGCCGCCCGCGAGCGCGAGCCGGCACTCGCCGTCGCGCAGCGCCCGCGCCGCCAGATGCACGGCCACCAGGGAGGACGAGCAGGCGGTGTCGACGGTGAGGGCGGGCCCCTCGAACCCGAACGTGTAGGAGACGCGCCCGGACACGACGCTGCCGGACGTCCCCGTCCCGAGGAGCCCTTCGAGGTCGTCGGGCACCTCGGCGAGCGCGGCGGCGTAGTCGTGGTACATGACGCCGGTGACGACGCCGACGCGCTCGCCGCGCAGCGCCGTCGGGGCGATGCCGGCGCGTTCGAGCACCTCCCACGTGATCTCCAGCATGAGGCGCTGCTGCGGGTCCATGGCGAGCGCCTCGCGCGGCGAGATGCCGAACAGCGCGGCGTCGAAGGCCCCCGCGTCGTGCAGGAAGCCGCCCTGCCGCACGTAGGAGGTGCCGGGCCGTCCGGGGTCGTCGGCGAAGAGCGCGTCGAGGTCCCAGCCCCGGTCGCCGGGGAAGGGCGAGAGGCCCTCACGTCCCTCGGAGACGAGGTCCCACAGGTCCTCCGGCGAGGCGATCCCGCCGGGCAGGCGGCACGCGGCCGCGACGACGGCGACGGGGTCGGAGTCGGCGGCGGCGGTGCGTCGCAGCCGGTCGTTCTCCTCGCGCAGCCGCTCGTTGTCGACCAGCGCGGCGCGCAGTGCGCGGACGACCTTGTCGTCGGTCATCGGTTCCCTCCCAGAGCCCGTTCCACCAGGTCGTCCACGTCCATCGCGGCGATCGCCGCGGCGATGCCGCCGGTCCCGTCCGGCGCGCCGGACGGTTCCGGCGCGAGCTCCGCCAGCAGCCGCCGTGCCAGGTCCGCCGGGGTCGGGTGGTCGAAGACGAGCGTGGCGGGGAGCCGCACCCCCGCCGCCCTGGCGAGCCGGTTGCGCAGCTCGACCGCCGCGAGCGAGTCGAACCCGAGGTCCTTGAACGCCTGCGCCGCGCCGACGTCGTCCGGGGCGTCGTGCCCCAGCACGGCGGCCGCGTGCCGCCTGACCAGGTCGAGCGCGGTGCTCGTCCGCTCGGCGGCGGACAGCCCGGCGAGCCGTTCGGCGAACGGGGCGGCGGGCGGCCCGGCGGCCTGCGGTACGTCCCGGCGAGGCGCGCGGACGAGACCGCGGAGCACGGGCGGCAGGTCGCCGTCGGCGGCGAGCGAGCGGAGCGCGGCGGCGTCGAACCGCGCCGGGACGACGACGGCGTCCCCGGCCGCGAGGGCGGCGTCGAACAGGGCCAGCCCTTCGGCCGTGGAGAGCGCGCCGAGGCCGCCGCGCGACAGCCTGCCCAGCGCGGCGTCGCCGAGGTGGCCGGTCATGCCGCTGGCCTGCGACCACAACCCCCATGCGAGCGACACGGCGGGCAGGCCCTCGGCGCGGCGCATGCGGGCCAGCCCGTCCAGGAACCCGTTGGCCGCCGCGTAGTTGCCCTGCCCGGCGTTGCCGAGCACCCCGGCGCCGGACGAGAACAGCACGAACGCCGCCAGGTCCAAGTCGCGGGTCAGCTCGTGCAGATGCCAGGCGGCGTCCGCCTTCGGGCGGAACACAGCGGGGAGCCGTCCCGGCCCGAGGTCGTCCAGCAGGGCGTCGTCCAGGACACCGGCGGCGTGGACGACGGCGGTCAGCGGATGACCGGCCGGGATCGCCGCGAGCACCTCCGCCAGCGCGTCCCGGTCGGCGGCGTCGGCCGCCGTCACGGTCACCTGGGCTCCGGCCTCGCGCAGGTCCGCGTACAGCTCGGTCGCGCCGTCGGCGGCGAGGCCGCGCCGCCCGACCAGGACGAGCCGGCGGACGCCGTGCTCCCGCACCAGATGGCGCGCGACCAGGCCGCCGAGCGTCCCTGTGCCGCCGGTGACCAGGACCGTGCCGTCCGGATCGAGGGACGCCCGGTTCGCCGCGCCGGAACCGGCATGGGCGAGCCGGGGAGCGTGCGCGCGTCCGGCGCGCAGGGCGACCTCGGGCTCGCCGGAGGCGACGAGCCTCGGCAGCAGCTCGACGGCGTCCTCCCCCGACTCCGCCTCCACCAGCACGATCCGGCCCGGCTGCTCGCGCTGCACAGCGCGCACGAGGCCGCGGACGGCGGAGGCGGCGAGGTCGTAGGGCGCGTCGCCGGTGAGCACCGCGACCGGTCCGCCGTCGCAGGCGAGACGGTCGCGCAGGAAGGCGATCGCCTCCGCGGTCAGCTCGCGGGCCGCGCCGGGGGTCCAGCCGCCGCGATCGGTCAGGTCGAGGACGTCCTCGCCGGGGACGGGCTCGGCGGACGGGCCGGGAAGGGCGACCGGCACCCGGTCGATCCGGTGGAGCAGGTCGTGCGCGGGCGCCAGCCGGCCGGGGTCCACGTCTCGCAGCCTGAGGGAGTCGATCGAGGCGACGGGCTTTCCGTCTCGGTCGGCGAGGGTGATCGCGTACCCGGCCGCATCGTTTTGGTAGGTCGCGTGCACGCGCAGCGCGGTGGCGCCCGGCGCGTGCAGGCGCACGCCGGTCCAGGCGAACGGGAGCGGTATCCGCCCGTCCGCGGGCGTGGTCGCACCGAGCAGGTCGGTGGCCTGGAGCGCGGCGTCCAGCAGGGCCGGATGCAGGCCGAAGCCCTGGACCTCGGTCTCGGCGGGCAGCTCCACCTCCGCAAAGATCTCGTCCCCGCGCCGGTAGGCGGCCCGCAGCCCCCGGAAGGCGGGCCCGTACGCGTAGCCCTCGGCGGCCTTGCGCTCGTAGAAGTCCTCGATGGGGACGGGTTCGGCGTCCGCGACCGGCCACGGGAGCCGTTCCCCGGTGCGGAGCCCGTCGGACAGCCGGCCCGTGGCGTGCCTGGTCCAGCCGGCCTGGCCGCGCCGCGCGTGGATCGCCACGTCCTGATCGGTCACCACGACCCTGATCTGCACGTCGTCGTCGCCGGGGACGGTCAGCGGCGCCTCGATGACCAACTCGTCCAGCGTCGTGCGGCCCGTCTCGGCGCCGGCCCGCAGCGCCAGCTCGACCATCGCCGATCCGGGCAGCACGGTCGTGCCGGCGACGGCGTGGTCGGCGAGCCATCCGTGGTCGCGGAGCGAGAGGCGGCCGGTGAGGACGGCGCCGTCGGGCAGCGGGACGGCGGCGCCGAGCAGCGGGTGCCGCGCGTCCTCGATCCCGGCGGCGGTCAGGTCGCCCGGGCCGCGCCCGCCTTCCAGCCAGTAGCGCCGGTGCTGGAAGGCGTAGGTGGGCAGGTCCGCGCGCCTGAACGGGCCGGGCCCGAACGCGCGGCTCCAGTCGACCGCGACCCCGGCGACATGCGCCTCCCCGGCCGAACGCAGGAACCGGTCGAGGCCGCCGTCGTCGCGGCGCAGCGTCCCGACGACCACGGACGGTTCCGTGACGACCTCCGCGATGCTCGGCACGAGGACGGGATGGGCGCTGACCTCGACGAACGCGTGGAACCCGTCCTCGACCAGCGCTTGCACCGCGTCAGCGAAACGGACTTGGTGCCGCAGGTTGCGGTACCAGTAGCCGCCATCCAGCTCGGTGGTGTCGAGCCAGCGTCCTTCGACCGTGGAGAAGAACGGGACGGTCGACGCTCGCGGGGCGAGCCCGTCCAGCAGGCCCGCCAGCTCGGCCTCGATCGACTCCACGTGCGAGGTGTGCGAGGCGTAGTCGACCGGGATCCGGCGCGCCCGTACGCCTTCGGCTTCCAGCGCGGTCTGCAGGTCGTCCAGGGCGTCCGGTTCCCCGGCGACGACGACCGAGGCGGGTCCGTTGACGGCGGCGATCTCCAGGCCGGGCGCCAGCCGGGCGGCGGCCTCGTCCGCGGGGAGCGCCACCGACATCATGCCCCCGCGCCCGGCCAGGCCACGTGCGATGGCCTGGCTGCGCAACGCCACCACCCGCGCCGCGTCTTCCAGCGACAACGCCCCGGCCACATGCGCGGCGGCGATCTCACCCTGCGAATGCCCCACCACCGCATCAGGACGGACACCGAACGACTCCCACAGCCGGGCGAGAGCCACGTTCACCGCGAACGACGCCGGCTGCACCACGTCCACGCGTTCCAGCGGGCCGCGCAGTTCCTCGGTGAGCGACCAGTCCACGTACGGGTCCAACGCCGCCTCGACCTCCGCGAGGGCGGCGGCGAACACCGGAGACGACGCGGCCAGCGCCACGCCCATCGCCGTCCACTGCGCTCCCTGCCCGGGGAACACGAAGACGGTCTTGCCATCGACCTCGGCCGGGCCTACGGACTCGACTTCGGCCAGGGCAGCGATCGCCTCGGTGCGGTCGGCCGCCACCACGACCGCCCGGTGCTCCAATGTGGCCCGCCCGGTGGCCAAGGCGTGCCCGATCTCGGCCGGCGCGAGGTCGCCGTGCTCGCGCAGGAACGACGCGAGCCGTTCAGCCTGCGCGCGCAGACCCTCCGCCGTCCGGGACGACAGGAGCCACGGGACCGCGCCGGGTTCCGCGCCGTCCCCCACGTCCTGCCGGGGCTCTTCGGCCACCTCTTCGATGATCACGTGGGCGTTGGTGCCGCTGACGCCGAACGACGACACCCCGGCCCGGCGCGGCCGATCCGTCTCTGGCCACGCGCGAGCTTCGGTCAGCAGCCGGACGCCACCGGCCGACCAATCCACCTGCGTGCTCGGCGCGTCCACGTGCAGCGTCTTGGGCAGCACGCCGTGGCGCAGCGCTTGCACCATCTTGATCACACCCGCCACGCCCGCCGCCGCCTGAGCGTGACCGATGTTCGACTTGACCGACCCCAGCCACAGCGGCCGGTCGACGCGACGGTCCCGGCCGTAGGTCGCCAATAGTGCCTGCGCCTCGATCGGGTCGCCCAGCCGCGTGCCGGTCCCGTGGCCTTCGACGGCATCGACATCGGCGGCGTTCAGACCCGCGTTGGCCAGCGCCTGCCCGATCACCCGCTCCTGCGACGGGCCGTTCGGCGCGGTCAGGCCGTTGGACGCGCCGTCCTGGTTCACTGCCGAGCCCCGCACCACCGCCAGCACCTCATGACCATGACGGCGCGCGTCCGACAACCGCTCCAGGACGAGCACGCCGACGCCTTCGGAAAGGCCCGTCCCGTCGGCGGTGTCCGCGTACGCCTTGCAGCGCCCGTCGGGAGCCAGGCCGCGCTGCCGCGAGAAGTCGATGAACACCTCGGGGGTCGCCATCACGGCCACTCCCCCGGCCAGCGCGAGCGAGGACTCCCCGGAACGCAGCGACTGCGCTGCCAGGTGCAACGCCACCAGCGACGACGAGCACGCGGTATCGACCGTCACCGCCGGACCCTCCAGACCGAGGGTGTAGGACACGCGGCCGGAGGCGACGCTGCCGGAGTTGCCGATGCCGAAGTAGCCTTCGAGTCCCTCGGGGAGGGCGCCGAGGTTGTCGCGGTAGTCGTGGAACATCAGGCCGGTGAAGACCCCTGCGGGCGTGCCGCGCAGGGAGGTGGGGTCGATGCCCGCGCGTTCCAGTGCCTCCCACGAGACCTCCAGCAGCAACCGCTGCTGCGGGTCGATGGCGAGGGCCTCGCGCGGGGAGATGCCGAAGAGCGCGGCGTCGAACCCGCCGGGTTCGGCGAGGAACCCGCCCTCGTTCGCGTAGGTCCGCCCGGGGCGGTCGGGGTCGGGGTCGTAGAGGTCGTCCAGGTTCCAGCCGCGGTCGCGGGGGAACGGGCCGACGGCGTCGCGGCCTCCGGCGACCAGCCGCCACAGGTCCTCCGGCGAGGCGATCCCGCCGGGCAGGCGGCAGGCCATGCCCACGATCGCGATCGGCTCGGTGCGGCGCGCCTCGGCGTCGTGCAACCGCCGGCGCGTCCGCTGCAGGTCGGCGAGGGTCCGGCGCAGGTACTCGCGCAGCTTCTCGTCGTTCGCCATGTGCCTTCCTCAGCCCTGTCCGAGTTCATGGTCGATGAGCGCGAAGAGCTGGTCGTCGGTCGCCGCCTCCAGGTCGGCGCCGGGCTCGGCGGACCCGGCGAGGCGGGCGGACAGCGCGTCGAGCCGCGCGACGATCCGGTCCCGGAGCGCGCCGTCCTCGGGCGGTTCGCCGAGCGCGCGTTCCAGCCGTTCCAGCTCCGCCAGCGCGGGCGGGACCGCCGCGCGCGGTGCGACGCCGAGTTCGGCGCGCAGGTGCTCGGCGAGCGCGGCCGGGGTGGGATGGTCGAACACCGCGGTCGCCGCGAGCCGCACGCCGGTCGCCTCGGCGAGGCGGTTGCGCATCCGCACGGCCGTCAGCGAGTCGAATCCGGCGTCCTTGAACGCCTGGTCCGCGCGGAGCGTCTCGCCGGCGGCCAGGCCGAGCACGTCCTCGGCGGCGGCGCGGACGATCCCGGCCAGTTCGCGCCGCTGGTCGGCTTCCGGCAGCCGGGCCAGCCGGTCGGCGAGGGTCTCGCGGGCCGGCTCCGCCGCGTCGTCGGCCGTGGTCGCTGTGGCGGTGGCGGTGGCGGTCCGGCGCGGAGCGGTGCGCACCAGGCCGCGCAGCAGCGCCGGAAGCGTGCCCTCACCGGCCCGGTCGCGGAGAGCTGCATGGTCGAGGCGAGTGGGGACGAGCACCGCCTCGCCGTCCACGCGCAGCGCCAGGTCCAGGAGCGAGAGCGCCTCGTCGGTCGGCAGCGCAAGTTGCAGGCCACGGGCCAGACGGTCGCGGCCCTCCTCCCCGAGGCGGCCGGTCAGCCCGCTGGCCTGCTCCCAGAGGCCCCAGGCCAGGGAGAGGGCGGGCAGCCCCTCGGCGCGCCGGAGCCGGGCCAGCCCGTCGAGGAAGCCGTTGGCCGCCGCGTAGTTGCCCTGCCCGGCGTTGCCGAAGATCCCCGCGCCCGACGAGAACAGCACGAACGCCGCCAGGTCCAGGTCGCGGGTCAGCTCGTGCAGATGCCAGGCGGCGTCCGCCTTCGGGCGGAACACCGCCTCCACCTGCTCCGGGGTCAGCGACGCGAGCACCCCGTCGGCCAGCGCGCCCGCCGCGTGGACGACGGCGGTCAGCGGATGCCCGGCCGGTATCTCCGCGAGGACGCCCGCCAGAGCATCCCGGTCGGAGACGTCGGCGGCGACGATGCGCACGTCCGCGCCCGCCGCGCGCAGGTCGTCCGCCAGTTCGCCGGCGCCCGGGGCGGCCGGGCCGCGGCGGCTCGCAAGCACGAGGTGGCGGACGCCGTGAGAGGTCGCCAGATGGCGGGCGACCAGCCCGCCCAGCGTCCCCGTGCCGCCGGTGATCAGCACAGTGCCGTCCGGGTCGAGGCGGGGCGGCTCCCCGGTGGCGCGCGCTCGGGCGAGGCGGGGCGCGTGGAGGCCGCCTTCGCGGACCGCGAGTTCCGGCTCGCCCGAGGCGACGGCCGCGGGCAGCAGCGCCCGCGCGGCGTCCGGGTCGTCGGCCTCGACCAGCGTGATCGGGTCCGGTGCTTCGAGACGCGCCGTGCGGACCAGGCCCGCCACGGCGGCGCCCGCCGGTCCCCCGCGAGTCAGGACGACCTTCGGCGGGTCCTCGGCGATGCGCCGCATCGCCTGGACGACCAGGTCGCGGGCCGTTTTGGCGGACGGTCCGGCCGGGATGCCGGTGAGGTCGAGGACGTCACCGGCGGCGAGCGGCGCGGCGTCCGGCACCGCCCGGACCCGCGTCCACGTGATGCGGTGGAGCGCGTCGGTGGCCGCAGCGGCGGCGGGCACGGCCGCAGGCCGGAGCACCAGCGACCCGATCCCGGCGACGGGCCGTCCCGACCGGTCGGTGATCGCGAACGTGACGGCGTCGTCGCCCGCCCGTGCGGCGTGCACGCGGAGCGCGGTGGCGCCCGTCGTGTGGAGCGTGACGTCGTTCCAGGCGAACGGCAGGAGTGTCCCGCCGCCGGCCGGACGCGGTGCCGCGCCGAGGTTGGCCGCTTGCAGGGCGGCGTCCAGCAGGGCCGGATGCAGGGCGTGGCCTTCCGCCTCGATCCCGCCGGGCAGTTCCACCTCCGCGAACACCTCGTCCTCGCGGGTCCAGGCGGCGCGCAGCCCGCGGAAGGCCGGACCGTACTCGTACCCGCGTTCGGCGAGACCGGCGTAGAAGGAGTCGACGGCGGCCGGTTCGGCGTCTGGCGGCGGCCACTGCGGGCTTGCCGGCGCGGGGTCGAGGGCGTCCGCCGACACGCGGCCCGTGACGTGCCGCGTCCACGGACCGTCCGGTTCGGGGCGGGAGTGGACGCTCACGGGGCGTCGCCCGGACCCGTCCTCCTCCCCGACCGTGACCGAGACGCGGACGGTCCCCTGCTCGGGGAGTTCCAGCGGCGTCTCGATGACCAGTTCCTCGATGGTCGCCGCTCCGATTTCCGCGGCGGCCTGGAGCACCAGTTCGGTGAAGACCGCGCCCGGGAGCAGCACGCGTCCCACCAAGGTGTGATCGGCGAGCCAGGGGCGGCTTCCCAGGGAGAGTCGGCCTCCGGCGAGCACGCCTCCGGTGTCCGGATCTGGGGCGATGGTGTCCAGGAGGGGGTCGACCGCCTCGATCCAGTAGCGGCGCCGCTGGAACGCGTACGTCGGTAGCGGCACCCGCCGTCCGCTCTTGGACGCATGGACCGGTGACCAGTCGACGGGCACGCCGCGGACGTGGAGCTCGGCGAGCGAGAGCAGGAAGCGCCGCAGCCCGCCTTCGTCGCGGCGCAGCGTCCCCACGGCCACCGACGTGCGCTCCTCCACGAGTTCCTGCACGCTCGGCACCAGGACGGGATGGGCGCTGACCTCGACGAACGTCCGGAACCCGTCTCCGGCCAGTGCTTGGACGGCGTCGGCGAAACGGACTTGGCGTCGCAGATTGCGGTACCAGTAGCCGCCGTCGAGTTCGGTGGTGTCCAGCCAGCGTCCTTCGACCGTGGAGAAGAAGGGGACGTTCGACGTTCGCGGAGAAATCCCGTCCAGCAGGCCCGCCAATTCGGCTTCGATTGACTCCACGTGCGAGGTGTGCGAGGCGTAATCCACCGGGATCCGCCGCACCCGCGCGCCCTCGGCCTCAGCCCGAACGACGAGATCGTCCAGCGCATCCGGCTCACCCGCGATGACGACCGACTCCGGGCCGTTGACCGCCGCGACCTCCAGCCCGTCGGCCAACCACGACGAAGCCTTCTCGACCGGCACCGCCAACGACACCATCCCGCCACGCCCGGCCAGCCCACGCGCGATCGCCTGGCTCCGCAACGCCACCACCCGCGCCGCGTCCTCCAACGACAACGCCCCGGCCACATGCGCGGCGGCGATCTCACCCTGCGAATGACCCACCACCGCGTCAGGACGGACACCGAACGACTCCCACAACCGGGCGAGAGCCACGTTCACCGCGAACGACACGGGCTGCACCACGTCCACCCGCTCCAGCGGGCCGGTGAGCGCCTCCTCGAAGGACCAGTCCACGTACGGCTCCAGGGCCGCTCCCACCTCGTTCAGCGCATCGGCGAAGACCGGCGAGGCGCCGGCCAGCTCGTCCGCCATTCCGACCCACTGCGCTCCCTGACCGGGGAAGACGAAGACGGTCTTGCCAGTGACGTTCGCCGTCCCGGTGACGGCGGCAGAGGCCGGAGCGCCCTGGGCCAGCGCTTCGAGTGCGGCCGCGGCCTCCTCCCGGTCGGCCGCGACGACGACCGCGCGCTCGTCCAGCGCGGCACGGGCGGTGGCCAGGGCATGCCCGATCTCGGCCGTGGTGAAGTCCTCGTGGTCGGCGACGAAGGAGGCGAGCCGCGCGGCCTGTGCCCGCAGCGCCCGCCCGCCGCGCGCGGACACCGGCCACACCACGGCGCCGGGTTCCTCGTCCGGCACGGAGGCGTCGGCGTTGAGGCTCGGAGCCTCTTCGATGATCACGTGGGCGTTGGTGCCGCTGACGCCGAACGACGACACGCCCGCCCGGCGAGGCCGGTCGGCCTCGGGCCAGTCGCGCGTCTCGTCCAGCAGCCGCACGCCGCCCGCCGACCAGTCGACCTCCGACGTCGGCTCCTCCGCGTGGAGGGTCCTGGGCAGGAGGCCGTGGCGCAGCGCCTGCACCATCTTGATCACACCCGCCACGCCCGCCGCCGCCTGGGTGTGGCCGATGTTCGACTTGACCGACCCCAGCCACAGCGGCCGGTCGTTGGGACGGTCCTGGCCGTAGGTCGCCAGTAGCGCCTGCGCCTCGATCGGGTCGCCCAGCCGCGTGCCCGTGCCGTGCGCTTCCACGGCGTCGATCTCGGCGCCCGTCAGGCCCGCGCCGGCGAGCGCCTGCCGGATCACCCGTTCCTGCGACGGGCCGTTCGGCGCGGTCAGGCCGTTGGACGCGCCGTCCTGGTTGATCGCCGAGCCGCGCACCACCGCCAGCACCTCGTGGCCGTTGCGGCGCGCGTCCGACACCCGCTCCAACACCAGGACACCGATGCCCTCCGACATGCCGAAGCCGTCGGCGGACTCCGCGAACGCCTTGCACCGCCCGTCGGCGGCCAGCCCGCGCTGCCGGCTGAAGCCGATGACGCCCTCCAGCGTGGACATGACCGACACGCCGCCCGCCAGCGCGAGCGAGGACTCCCCGGTACGCAGCGATTGCGCCGCCAGGTGCAACGCCACCAGCGACGACGAGCACGCGGTGTCGACCGTCACCGCCGGGCCCTCGAAGCCGAGGGTGTAGGACACGCGGCCGGTCAGCACGCTCGCCGCGTTCCCGGTGACGAGGTATCCCTCGTCCGCGCGGCCGCGCGCGCCGCCGGTCCCGTAGTCCTGGCCGTGCGTCCCGACGAAGACACCGGTGGGCGTTCCGCGCAGGGACGTCGGGTCGATGCCCGCGCGTTCCAGGGCCTCCCACGACACCTCCAGCAGCAACCGCTGCTGCGGGTCCATGGCCAGCGCCTCGCGGGGGTTGATGCCGAAGAAGCCCGCGTCGAAGTCGGCCGCGCCGCGCAGGAAACCGCCGCCCCGCACGTAGGTCCCGCCGGGCGCGTCGGGGTCGGGGTCGTAGACGCCGTCGAGGTCCCAGCCGCGGTCCGTCGGGAATCCGGCGATGGCGTCACCGCCGGCGGCGACGAGGCGCCAGAGGGCGTCGGGCGAGTCCACGTCGCCGGGGAAGCGGCACGCCATGGCGACGATGGCGATGGCGTCCTCTTCCGCGCCGGCCGTGGTCGGCTCCGGTGCCGCTGCCTGGGGAGCCGTCCCGGACAGTTCGGATCGCAGCCGCTCGGCGAGCCGGGCGGGCGTGGGGTGGTCGAACACCAGGGTCGCGGGCAGGCGGAGGCCGGTGGCCTCGGCCAGCCGGTTGCGCAGCTCGACCGCCGTGAGGGAGTCGAGACCGAGGTCCTTGAAGGCGCGTCCCGGCTCGACGGCGTCGGCTCCGCTGTGCCCGAGCACGGCGGCGGCCGTCGCGCGGACGACGCCGAGGAGGTCGGCGGGCGCGGTCACGTCCGCCCTCGCGGGCGCCGTCGCCTCCGGTCGCCGGGGCCGGGCGGGGGCCAGGGCTCGCAGCAGCGGCGGTGCCTCTCCGGCGGCGCGGACGGCGGTGAGGTCCAGCCGGATCGGCACCAGCGCCGGCCGGTCGCTCTCCAGCGCGGCGTCGAACAGCGCCAGGCCCTCGTCGGCGGTCAGCGGGCGCGTACCGGAGCGGGCCATCCGCGCCAGGTCCGTGCCGGAGAGGCGGCCGCCCATTCCGGCGGTACCGCCCCACAGGCCCCACGCGAGGGAGACCGCGGGCAGGCCCTCCTCGCGGCGGTGCCGGGCGAGCGCGTCGAGGAAGGCGTTGCCCGCCGCGTAGTTGCCCTGCCCGGGACTGCCGAACGTGGAGGACGCCGACGAGTACAGGACGAAGGCGGCGAGGTCGAGGTGCTGGGTGAGGTCGTGCAGATGCCAGGCCCCGTCCACCTTCGGCGCCAGGGCGGCGTCCCATTCCAGCGGGCCGAGCGAGGCCAGGACGCCGTCGGCGACGACGCCGGCCGCGTGCACCACCCCGGTCAGCCGGTCCGCGACCTGTCCGACGACCTCGGCGAGGGCGGCCCGGTCGGCCACGTCGGCGGCGACGTTCCGCACCCCGGCCCCGAGAGCGGACAGTTCCGCGACCCATTCGGCGGGGGCGCCCGTCCGGGACAGCAGTACCAGCTCCGCGACGCCGTGCTCCCGCACGAGGTGCTCGGCGACGAGGCGGCCGAGCCCGCCGGTCGCCCCGGTCACGAGCACGGTCCCGCCGGCCAGCCGCGACCGTTCCGGCGGGGCCGGGAAGGGCGCGCGGGCCAGGCGGGGCACCAGGACCCGCCCGTCGCGCACCGCGACCTGCGGCTCCTCGGGGATGAACGGCAGCGCGGCGGCGACCGCCTCCTCGCCGGGATCGTCGGTGACCAGGGACGCGAACAGGCCCGGGTGCTCGGACTGCGCGCTGCGGAGCAGGCCCCGCACCGCCTCGTGCACCGGGTCGTCCGGCGCGGTGACCACCAGGAGGCGGGCCGACGCGGCGCGCGGGTCGTCCGGCCAGTCGCGCAGCAGGCGCAGGGTCTCCCACCCCACCGCGCGGACGCGCTCGGGGAGAGGCCGCCCGGCGTCACCGCTCCCGACGCGGTGGACGACGACCTCCGGCGCCGCGTGACCCGGCTTCCCCGCCGGAACCCACGCGACCTCCAACAGCCGGTCGCGCGCCTCGCCGGCGGCGAGACGGCCGGGGTCGAGCGGACGCAGGGCGAGCGACTCGACATCGACGACCGGGACGCCCGACGGGTCCGCCGCGCTGATGGCCACGGTGTCGGGCCCGGTCGCGGTCAGGTGGACGCGCAGCGCGCGGGCACCGGTCGCGTGCAGGCGCACGCCGGACCAGGAGAAGGCGAGGCGCGGCCGGTCGGGGTCGGGCAGCAGCGCCGCGGCGGCGATCGGGTGCAGGGCCGCGTCGAGCAGCGCGGGATGCAAGCCGAACCCCTCCGGGTCGGCCTCCTCCGGCAGCCGGAGCTCGGCCCACGCCTCCCCGTCACCCGCCCAAACGGCCTGGACGGCGCGGAACGCGGGGCCGTACTCGACGTTGAGGTTCTCGTAGAAGCCGTCGAGGTCGAGACGGCGCGCGCCGGCAGGCGGCGGCCAGGGGACGGCGGTGCCCGGCCGCTCGTCCTCTCCGAGCGTCGCGGTGGCGTTCTCGGTCCACTCCGCGTCGGGCCCGCCGCGGGTGTGGACGCGGACGGACCGCTCCTCGACGCGGACCTGGACGTCGAGCGCCCCGCCCTCGGGCAGCACGATCGGCGCCGACCCGGTGAGCTCGGCGACGGCCGGGGCACCGCGCAGGGCGCCGATGTGGTGGAGGACGTCCAGGAGCGCGGTGCCCGGCAGCACCACCGCCCCGGCCACCCGATGGTCGGCGAGCCAGGGGTGGTCGCGTTCGGTCAACCGCCCGGTGAACACCGCGCCGCCGGAGCCGGCGAGCGGGACGGCCGCGTCGAGCAGCGGATGCCCGGCGGGCTCGGATCCGGCCGCCGCGTGGGCGCCGGCGGGCTGGAGCCAGTACCGCTCGCGCTGGAAGGCGTACGTCGGAAGCGCGACCCGCCGCGGGTCGGACCCGGCGAAGACGGCCGTCCAGTCGACCGGCACGCCACGGACGTGGAGTTCGGCGAGCGAGAGCAGGAAGCGCCGCAGCCCGCCGTCGTCGCGGCGGAGCGTCCCGACCGCCACGGACGGTTCCGTGACGACCTCCGCGATGCTCGGCACGAGCACCGGATGGGCGCTGACCTCGACGAACGTCCGGAACCCGTCCTCCGCCAGCGCTTGCACCGCATCGGCGAAGCGGACTTGGCGCCGCAGATTGCGATACCAGTAGCCGCCGTCGAGTTCGGTGGTGTCCAGCCAGCGTCCTTCGACCGTGGAGAAGAACGGAACCGTCGACGCTCGCGGGGCGAGCCCATCCAGCAGGCCCGCCAGCTCGGCCTCGATCGACTCCACATGCGAGGTGTGCGAGGCGTAATCCACCGGGATCCGCCGCACCCGCACACCCTCGGCCTCAGCCCTGACCACGAGATCGTCCAGCGCACCCGGCTCACCCGCGACCACCACCGACCCCGGACCGTTGACCGCCGCGACCTCCAGCCCATCGCCCAACCACGACGAAACCCGCTCGACCGGCACCGCCAACGACACCATCCCGCCACGCCCCGCCAGGCCGCGCGCGATCGCCTGGCTCCGCAACGCCACCACCCGCGCCGCGTCCTCCAACGACAACGCACCCGCCACGCACGCCGCCGCGATCTCACCCTGCGAATGCCCCACCACCGCATCAGGACGGACGCCGTGCGCGCGCCAGACCTCTGCGAGCGCCACCATGACCGCGAAGGCGACCGGCTGCACGACGTCCACGCGGTCGAGCGGGCCGCGCAGCGCCTCGGTGAGCGACCAGTCCACGTGGGCGGCGAGCGCGTCGGCGCATTCGGCGAGCCGGGCCGCGAAGACGGGGGACGTCTCCAGCAGCTCCGCGCCCATGCCCGCCCACTGCGTCCCCTGTCCGGGGAAGACGAACACCGTCCTGCCGTCGACGTCGGCGACGCCGGACACGACGGTCGGCGCCGGCTCGCCCGCCGCGAGCGCGCCGAGGCCGGTGAGCGCCTCGTCCCGGTCGGCGGCGACGACCACGGCGCGGTGGTGGAGCGCGGCGCGGGTGGTGGCCAGCGAGGACCCGAGGTCGGCCGACCGCGTCTCCGGCCGCGCGAGCATGTCGTTCCGCAGCCGTTCCGCCTGCGCGCGCAGCGCCGGGACGGCACGGGCGGAGACCGGCAGGACCACCGCCTCCGGATCGGGCGCGAGGGCATCGCCGGCGGGCGCGGCGTCCGGACCCTGTTCGATGATCACGTGGGCGTTGGTGCCGCTGACGCCGAACGACGACACCCCGGCCCGGCGCGGCCGGTCCACCTCGGGCCACGCGCGCGCCTCGGTCAGCAGCCGCACACCGCCCGCCGACCAATCCACCTGCGCGCTCGGCGCGTCCACATGCAACGTCCGAGGCAGCACGCCGTGGCGCAGCGCCTGCACCATCTTGATCACACCCGCCACGCCCGCCGCCGCCTGCGCATGACCGATGTTCGACTTCAACGACCCCAGCCACAACGGCTGATCGGCGGGACGGTCCCGGCCGTAGGTCGCCAGCAGCGCCCGCGCCTCGATCGGATCGCCCAGCCGCGTCCCCGTCCCATGGCCTTCCACCGCATCGACATCGGCGGCGCTCAGACCCGCGTTGGCCAGCGCCTGCCCGATCACCCGCTCCTGCGACGGGCCGTTCGGCGCGGTCAGGCCGTTCGACCCGCCGTCCTGGTTCACCGCCGAGCCCCGCACCACCGCCAGCACCTCATGACCATTGCGGCGCGCATCCGACAACCGCTCCAGCACCAGCACACCGACGCCCTCGGACCAGCCCGTCCCGTCGGCGGCGTCGGCGTACGCCTTGCACCGGCCGTCCGCCGCGAGGGCGCCCTGGCGGGTGAACTCGACGAACGAGGTGGGCCGGGCCATCACGGCCACTCCCCCGGCCAGCGCGAGCGAGGACTCCCCCGACCGCAGCGACTGCGCCGCCAGATGCAACGCCACCAGCGACGACGAGCACGCCGTGTCGACCGTCACCGCCGGGCCCTCGAAGCCGAGGGTGTAGGACACGCGGCCGGAGGCGACGCTGCCGGAGTTGCCGGTGCCCAGATAGCCCTCAAGGTCAGCTGGCACTTCGCCGAGGTCGGTGGCGTAGTCGTGGTACATCAGGCCCGAGAAGACGCCGATGTCGCGGCCGCGCAGCGACGTCGGGTCGATGCCCGCGCGTTCCAGGGCCTCCCACGACACCTCCAGCAGCAACCGCTGCTGCGGGTCCATGGCGAGGGCCTCGCGCGGGGAGATGCCGAAGAAGCCGGCGTCGAAGTCGCCGGCGTCGTGGAGGAATCCGCCGTGCCGGGTGGCGGTCCGCAGGGAGTCGACGTCCCAGCCGCGATCGGCGGGGAACTCCGTGATGGCCTCGGCGCCGTCGGCGACGAGGCGCCACAGGTCCTCCGGCGAGGCGATCCCGCCGGGTAGGCGGCAGGCCATGCCGACGATCGCGACGGGTTCGCCGGACAGGGCGTGCGGGACGGCCGCGTCCCGGGTGGCGGGCTCGGCGAGCAGCTCCGCCCGCAGGTGGCGCGCGACGGCGAGCGGGGTCGGATGGTCGAAGGCGAGCGTGGCGGGCAGCGGCAGCCCGGAGGCGGCGGCCAGCCGGTCGCGCAGGGCGACGGCGGTCAGCGAGGTGAGCCCGAGGTCGCGGAACGCCGCGTCGGCGGGGAGGTCGCCGCCGGTGCCGAGGAGGTCGGCAAGCGCCGTCCGGACGAGGTCCGTCAGCAGCCGGTCGCGGTCGGCCGGGCCGGGCAGGTCCAGGAGCCGGCGGCGCAGGTCGGCGGCCACGCCGTCGTCCGCGGCCACCGGACGGGCCGGGGCCTCGATCAGATCGCGCAGCGGGGCCGGGACCCCGTCGCCGCGGACCGCCGCCGGGTCGAGGCGGAAGGCGGCGAGGCAGGTCTCCTCCGAGGCGAGGGCCGCGTCCAGCGCCGCCATACGGTCCCGGGCCGTCAGGCGGCCGACGCCCGGCGGCGGCGGACGGCCGTCGCCCTCGACGGGACCCAGCGTCAAGGACAGCGCGGGCAGCCCGTCGGCCGCGCGGCGGCGGGCCAGCGCGTCGAAGGAGGCGCCGAGGGCGGCCTCCTCCTCCCCTTCGCGTCCGGTGGCTCCGAGCAGCCCGGTGGCCGGGGAGAGCAGCACGAACGCGTCGAGGTCGTGGTTCCGGGTCAGCTCGGACAGGTTCACCGCCCCCGCCAGGGCGGCCTCGGCGTCCTGTCCGCCGGGCGCGTGGACGACGGCACCGATCGGGCCGCTCGCGGCGAGCAGCGCGGCGAGGGCGTCCCGGTCGGCGGCGTCGTCGGCGACGGTGGCGACTTCGGCTCCGTGGGCGTCGGCCAGGTGGCGGGCCACGGCCGCGCCGAGGTCGCCGCCGGCGCCGGTGACGAGCACGGCCCGGCCCGCGCCGATCGGGCCGCGCGGGGCCGCGTCCGGCGGAGCGGTGGCACGGACAGCGCGCGGTACCAGGAGGACCCCCGAGCGGACGGCCGCCTGCGGCTCTCCGGCGGACAGCGCCTCGGCCGCCCACCGCTCCGCGTCGGCCCCGGCATCCTCCGCGTCCCCGGCGTCCAGGTCGAGCAGCGTGAACCGGCCAGGGTTCGCGGCCTGGACGCCGCGCACCGCCGCCCACACGTCCGCCTGGGCGCGGTCGATCGCGGTGCCGGTCCCCTCCACGGCGACCGCCCCGCGCGTGACGACGACCTGGTGTGCGCCCGCGTCGCCGTCGCCCGCCGCCCAGGCCGCGAGCCGTGCCGAGAACTCGCCCGCGTCCGTGTCCGCCGAGGTCACCACCAGTTCGGGTCGCGCGCCTCCCCCGCCGGAGCAGCCCGGCACCGAGGGAAGCGGGATCCAGTCCAGGCGGAACAGCGACTCGTGGCGCCCGCCGCCCGTCGCGCGCAGCCGAGCGGGACGCTCCAGCAGCAGGCGCCGCGCGACCTTGCCGGAGGCCGTGCGCGGGACCTCGGCTATCTCGTACAGCTCCTCGGGCACCTTGAAGTAGGCGAGGCGCTCCCGACAGGCGGCGAACAGCGCCTCGGGATCCAGGCCCTCGGGCCCCGGCACGACGAAGGCCACCGGAACCTCTCCGAGCACCTCGTGCGGACGGCCCGCCACCGCGACGTCCGCCACGCCGGGCCGCCCCCGCAGGACCTCCTCCACCTCGCCGGGGTGGATGTTCTCCCCACCCCGGATGATGAGCTCCTTGATCCGGCCGGTGATGGTGAAGTAGCCGGCGGCGTCGCGCCGGGCCAGGTCGCCCGTCCGGTACCAGCCGTCGCGGAACGCCTCGGCGGTCTCCTCCGGCCGGCCGTGGTAGCCGGCCATCACGCTCGGGCCGCGGACCCAGACCTCGCCCTCCTCCTCCGCCCCGACGTCGGCGCCGGTCTCGGGATCCACCAGCCGCACGCCGAGCCCCGGCACCGGCAGCCCGCACGACCCCTCGACGCGGGCGCCCGTCGGCCAGTTGATGGTGATCGACCCGCACGTCTCGGTGCTGCCGTAGGCGTCCAGCAGCGGCGCGCCGAACGCCTCCTCGAACGCCCGGCGCAGCGCGGCCGTGGTCACCGCGCCGCCGACCAGGCACATGCGCAGGTGCGGCGCCGTGAACCCCTCCTCGCGCGCGGCCCGGACGAGGTGGTGGTACATCGTCGGGACGCCCGCGAGGAAGGTGATGTCGTCCTCGCGGAGCGCGCCGAGCACCTCGCCCGCGCTGAAGCCGTCCAGGATGCGGGCGGTCGCGCCGACCGCGGTGACGGCGAGCACGCACGCGATGTGCGAGAGGCTGTGGAACAGCGGCAGCGGCCACAGGACGCGGTCGTCGGCGGACAGGCCGGGGACGGGCACGTAGCAGGCGGCGACCGACCACAGGCAGTTGCGCTGCGTGGAGACCACGCCCTTGGGCTTGCCGGTGGTGCCGGAGGTGTAGAGCATCCACGCGGGTTCGTCGAGGCCGAGGTCGTCGCGGGCGGGCGTGCCGGGCTCGGTGCCGGCGAGCGCCTCGAACGGCACCGCCGCGGGCAGCGCCTCGGGCGGCGCGTCGCCGGTGACCACGACGGCGACGTCCGGCCGCGCGGCCAGCACCCGGGCCAGCGGCGCGGCGTGCGCCGGGTCGGTGATCACCAGCCGGGCGCCGCTGTCGTCCAGCAGGTAGGCCAGCTCGGCCTCGGTCACGCGCGGGTTCACCGGAACGCCGATCGCGCCCGCCCGGACCAGCGCCAGGTAGCCCTCGACCGTCTCGACGCGGTTGCCGAGCAGGAGGGCCGCGCGGTCGCCGGGCTGCAGCCGCCGCTCCGCCAGATGGCCGGCCAGGCGCCGGGTCCGCGATTCGAGATCGGCATAGCTGACGGCGCGCCGGGCGTCCCGGAAGGCGATCTTCCGGGGCGCCCGGCGGGCGTGCTCGTCCAGCAATTCGGGCAGTGGCCGAATCAGCTCCGTGCGCAGCATTCCGGCGCATCCCCCAATGCGAAGTGACGGTGCGGAACCGCCCGCAGGAAATGCGCGGGCGGATGCGCCCAGTCTCATCAAGGAATGGTCCGGACAATCCCCTAACCGCCCCCCTCAATGGTCCTTGCTCACGTCCGGACCGGGGGAAGCGGCCGGGCCAGCAGGCCGAGCAGGTCGGCGGGGCGGTGCAGCACCGCGTCCGGCCGTTCGGCCAGCAGCGGCGCGGGGTCGCTCTCGCCCCACAGCGCGGCGATCGCGCCGACGCCGGCGGCCCGCGCGCTGCGCAGGTCGGTGACGGCGTCGCCGACCATCACCGCCTCGTCCGGGCGGGCGCCGAGCAGGGCGAGGGCGCGCTCGACGATGTCGGGCGCGGGCTTCGGGCGGGCGACCTCGTCCGAGCCGATCACGTGCTCGAAGTACCCGGCGATGCCGAGGACGCCGAGCAGCGAGCGCGCCCGGGGCCCGCTCTTGCCGGTCGCGACGGCGAGCCGCAGGCCGCGCCG
This sequence comes from Actinomadura sp. NPDC048394, assembly GCF_040651755.1. Taxonomy (NCBI): domain Bacteria; kingdom Bacillati; phylum Actinomycetota; class Actinomycetes; order Streptosporangiales; family Thermomonosporaceae; genus Actinomadura; species Actinomadura sp. NPDC048394. The sequence continues at coordinate 173,465 of NZ_JBEZJL010000004.1, forward strand.
GCGCAGCCCGGCCAGCAGCGGCCCGACGCCCTCGAAGACCGTGACCTCGCCGGCGAGCCGGTAGCTCTCCCGGACGAACGGCTCCTCGATCTCGGGCGGCAGGCCCATGATGCGCATGATGTCGGGGAAGTAGCGGCCGAGGTGCCTGCTGTACTCCTCGAAGGGCGCCGGGCCGTCGCCCATCACCTCGGCGTAGGCGGTCTGGAACGCCCGGCGCATCACGTCGAAGCTGTCCACGATGACGCCGTCCAGGTCGAAGACCACCGCGCGCACCGCGGGGCGGCCGGTGGCACCGTCAGGCATGGCCCGCTCCCGCCGCCACCGGCGTCCGGGCCGCCGGCCGGGCCGAGTCGTACAGCCGGCCGATCGCCGCGATCATCTCCCGTGCGCGCGCGACGGCGGCGCCGCGGCGCCCGGGGTCGGCCAGCAGGGCGGGCAGCTCGTCCAGCTGGCGCGAGTACTCCGCGCCGACCGGCTCCCGGGGGACGGGAACGGGCCGGGCGACGCCGTGCCGGGTGCGCACCAGCGCGGGCGCCTCCTGCCGGTTGGTGCTGAACCCGAACGTGCAGCGCAGCGCGGCCGTTCCGGCGGCGCCCTCCACGGTGATCGCGGTGACGTCGCGGGTCTCGTGCGACGCCCAGCTCGCCCGCAGCGCCACCGAGATGCCGCGGTCGGTCACCAGGAACCCGCGCGCGGTGTCCTCGACGTCGCCGTTCCCCACGGCATCGTCCGCGGCGGCGGCGCCGGGCGCGGCCTGCTTCCAGCGGGCGCGGCGCGTGGGGTCGTTGACGAAGTCGGACGAGACCGCGCCGAGGACCCGGTCGAACGCCGTGGGCCCGAGCAGCGGCTCCACGGCGTCGAACAGGTGCCAGCCGAGGTCGAGCAGCGCACCGCCGCCCGCCTGCTCGCGCCGGACGAACCAGGAGCTCGCGGTGGGCACGCCGTGCGCGCGCACCCACGAGAGGTCGATGTGGCGGATCGGGCCGAGGCCGGCGGCGACGTCCAGCAGCGCCCGGACGTCGGCGCGGTACCGGGCGGCGCTGCCCGCCAGCAGCACCGCGCCGCCCGTCAGCTCGGCCGCCGCGAGCCGGTCCGCCTCGGCGACGCTGAGGCAGACCGGTTTCTCCACGAACACCGGCACGCCCCTGGAGAGCAGCCGGGCCGCGACAGGCGCGTGCAGGTGGTTGGGGACGGCGACCACGGCCAGGTCCACGGTCGCGGGGTCGAGCTCGTCGACCTCCGCGAGCGCGGCCGGCGCTCCCGCCGCGGCGCGCGCGGCCGGGTCGGGGTCGACGACGGCGGTGACGGTGTAGCGCTCGTGCTCGTGCAGCCGGGGCAGCCAGATCCGGCGCCCCGCCCAGCCGAGCCCGACCAGGGCGACGCGGACGCGCGCGGGGCCGGTCACGCCGACCTCACCGCGTCGGCCACGATCTCGGCGACCCGGTGGATCTGGTCCTCGATGCCGAGCAGCGTGCGGTGGTGCAGCCAGATCCCGTCGCCGGTGAGCGCCTCGGCGTTCGGGCAGCGCGCCGCCAGCTCCTCGGCCGTCGCGTCCGGCGCGCCGGTCTCCCAGAACGCGGCGGTGCGGTAGACGGCGCGGAACACCACGAAGGCGGGCACGCCGCGCGCCACGAGCGCGTCGACGAGCGCGTCGCGGCGCTCCCCCGCCAGCTCCGGCACCCGGAACATCGCCATGTAGTGCGGCACCCGGTCGGCGCGGGCGTCGCGCTCCTGGGGGACGACGCCCGGGATCTCGGCGAGCAGCCGGGCCAGCACGGGCGCGCGCCGCTCCCGCGTGTCGATCTGCTCGTCCAGGCGGCTCAGCTGGGCGCGCAGCACCGCGGCGGAGAACTCGTTCAGGCGGAAGTTCGAGCCCGACGTCCGGTGGTGGTAGCCGCGGTCGTCGCGCGGGCGGCCGCAGCTGTGCCGCAGGAAGCCCTCCTCGTAGGAGTCGCGGTCGGGGAAGGTGACCGCGCCGCCCTCCCCCGCCGTCATGAGCTTGCCGTTCTGGAAGCTGTAGGCGGCGATCGTGCCGAACTCCCCGACGCGGCGGCCGTTCCAGCGGGCCCCGTGCGCGTGCGCGGCGTCCTGGACGAGCGGGACGCCGCTGTCGGCCGACAGCTTGGCCAGCGCGTCCATGTCGGCGAGCTGCCCGGCGATGTGCACCGGCATGATCGCCCGGGTGCGCGGCCCGACCGCCGCCGCGGCGGCCGCCGCGTCCAGGTTGTAGGTGCCGGGGTCGACGTCCACGGGCACCGCGACCGCGCCGAGCCGCTGCACCGCCTGCGACGAGGAGATGAAGGTGAAGGCCGGCACCAGGACCTCGTCGCCCGAGCCGATCCCGAGCACCTGGAGGGCCAACTCCAGCGCGTGCGTGCCGTTCGTCACGGCGAGCGCGTGCGCGGCGCCCTCGTGCTCGGCGAACTCGCGCTCGAAGGCGTCGACCTCCCCGCCGCCCATGCGCCACCACTGGCCCTGCTCCAGCGCGCGAACCAGCCCGTCGCGTTCCCGCTCGTCGTACTGCGGCCACTCCGGCAATCCGATATCAGTCACGTGCTCCACATCCTCCGGGTCATGCGTTCCGGCCGTTTCACAAAGCGTCCCCAGCGGGGATTTCATCGGCACGGTACCCAAGCCAGGAGGGCATTTCCCATCCCCTATCACACCCCCTATATTTCCCTTGCCCGAATGTCGCGCGACGATTCCGCGCAGCAAATGCGCAGCGCATGTTATAACGGCGGACGTGCAGTTGCTTTTGCTGAACGGACCGAATCTGGGGATTCTCGGGCGCCGGGAACCGGGGATCTACGGGACCGACACGCTGGCCGACGTCGAGGCGTCCGTCCGCGCCGAGGTGGCGGCGCGCGGCTGGGAGGTGGTGGCGGTGCAGCGCGAGTCGGAGGGCGCGCTGATCGAGACGTTGCACGCCCGGTGGGACACCGTCGGCGCGATCGTGAACCCGGGCGCGCTGATGATCGCCGGGTGGGGGTTGCGGGACGCGCTGGCCGCCTACCCGCGCCCGTGGATCGAGGTGCACCTGTCGAACGTGTGGGCGCGCGAGTCGTTCCGCCACGAGTCGGTGCTGGCCCCGGTGGCCGACGGGGTGATCGTCGGGCTCGGGTCGCTCGGCTACCGGCTCGCCGCCCGCGCCCTGCTCGCGCTGGTGCCGGAATGACCCGCCTCGGGATCGACGTCGGCGGGACCAAGGTCGCGCTCCGGCTGGCCGCCGCGCACCGGCCGCCGCGCGACGCCGCGTTCCGCTGGCCGGCGCCGGCGGACCCCGCCGCGGACTGGGCGACCCTGGCCGGGGAGGTGGCGCGGCTGCGGGCCGGAGCGGACCCGCCGATCTCGGCGGTCGGGGTCGCGCTGCCCGCCGCCGTCGACGCCGCCGGGCGCGTCACCGCCTGGCCCGGCCGCCCCGCCTGGGCCGGTATCGACGTGGGAGCGCGGCTGCGCGCCCTCTTCCCCGGCGCCGCAGTGCGCTGGGCCGACGACGGCGACGTGGCGGCGCTCGCGGAGGCCGAACGGGCGGGAGCGCGGAGCGTGGTGTACCTCGGGGTCGGCACGGGCGTCGGCGGGGGCGCCGTGCTGGACGGCCGGCCGGTGCCCGGATGCGAGGCGGGCCACCTCGTCGTCGACCGGTCGGCGCGGGAGGAGCGGTGCGACTGCGGCCGGTTCGGCTGCGTCCAGGCCGCCGCTTCCGGTCCCGCGATCCTGCGGCGGGCGGCCCGGCTGCGGGGCTCGCCCGTCCCGTTCACCGGGCTCCGCGACGGGCTGGCGGACGGGGCGCGGTGGGCGGCGGCCGCGCTGGAGCCGGCATGGGACGCGCTCGCAGCAGCCGTCACGGGCCTCGGCGAGCTCCTGCATCCCGAGATCGCCGTGATCGGCGGCGGCGTCGCCGCGAGGCTGCCCGGCTTCACCGAGGCGGTCGCCGAGCGCGTCGCGGGCTACGCCCGTCCGGGGTACGCGCCGCCGTCGGTGCGGCCCGCGGCGCTGGGCGCGCTGTCGTCCCTGCACGGGGCACTGCTGCTGGCGGAGCGGGAGGAGGCCCGGAGTGACCGGACGGGATGAGAGGACGGCCACGGCGTCGCGGTGCGTGGACGTGGCGTTGGGCGAGCGCTCCTACCAGGTGCGCATAGGGCCCGGGATACGCGCCGCGCTCCCCGGCGTCATCGCCGGGATCGGAGCGCGGCGGGCCGTGGTCGTCTCGGCCAGGCCCGAGGAGTGGACGCCCGATCCCGGGGTGCCGTCCACGGTGCTCCCCGTGCGCGACGGCGAGACCCACAAGACGCTGTCGCAGGTGGAGGAGCTGTGCCGTCGCTTCGCCGATCTCGGGCTCACTCGGTCGGACGCGGTCGTGTCGTGCGGCGGCGGCACCGTCACCGACCTGGTGGGGCTCGCGGCGGCGCTCTACCACCGGGGCGTCCCCGTCGTGCATCTGCCGACCTCGCTGCTGGCGCAGGTGGACGCGAGCGTCGGCGGCAAGACGGCGGTGAACCTGCCGCACGGCAAGAACCTCGTGGGGACGTACTGGCAGCCGCGCGCGGTCCTCTGCGACACCGACTACCTCGCGACGCTCCCCCGCCGCGAGTGGATCAACGGGTACGGGGAGATCGCGCGCTGCCACTTCATCGGCGCGCCCGGGCTGCACGGGCGTCCGGTGGACGAGCAGATCGCGGCGAGCGTGGCGCTCAAGGCGTCGGTCGTGGCCGCCGACGAGCGCGACGCGGGGCGGCGGCACGTGCTGAACTACGGGCACACGCTGGGCCACGCGCTCGAACGCACCACCGGCTACCGGCTGCGGCACGGGGAGGCGGTCGCGATCGGCACGGTCTACGCGGGACGGCTCGCCGGCCGTCTCGGCAGGATCGGCCCGGCCCGCGTCGCCGAGCACCAGGCCGTCGTCGCGGCGTTCGGGCTCCCGACCGGCCTGCCCGCGGACGCCGACCGGGACGCGCTCCTGCGCCTGATGCGGCTGGACAAGAAGGCCGCGGACGGGCTCGCGTTCGTGCTGGACGGCCCGCGCGGCGCCGAGCTGGTGACGGGCGTGCCGGAGTCCGAGGCCGCCGCCGCGCTCGCGGAGATGCCGGCCGGAGAGGACTGACATGGGGCGCATCACCGGCACCACCCGGCTGCTGGCCGTCCTCGGCGATCCGGTCGAGCAGGTGCGGGCCCCGGCACTGGTCAACCCGCTGCTGGAGCGGCTCGGCCGGGACGCGGTGCTGGTCCCGGTGCACGTCCGGCCGGCGGACCTCGCCCCGGTGGTGGACGGGCTGCGGCGCGTCGGCAACCTCGACGGCCTGCTGGTCACCGTGCCGCACAAGATCGAGATCTGCCGGTACGCCGACGAGCTGGCCCCGGCGGCCGCGTTCACCGGCAGCGCGAACGCCCTGCGCCGCGAGCCGGACGGCCGCTGGCGCGCCGACAACTTCGACGGCGTCGGCTTCGTCCGCGGGCTGCGCGCGTGCGGTCACGTTCCGGAGGGCACGCGCGTCGCGCTGGTCGGCGCGGGCGGAGCGGGCACCGCGCTGGCGGCGGCGCTGCTGCAGGACGGGGCGGCGCACCTGTCGGTCTGCGACACCGACGCCCGGCGCCTCGACGCGCTGCTCGCCCGCCTCGACCTGCGCTGGCCGGGCCGCGCGTCCGGCTCGGCCGTCCCCCGGGTCGAGGACGCGGACATCGCCGTCAACGCCACTCCCCTCGGGATGCGCGCGGGCGATCCACTGCCGTTCGACCCCGCCCTGGTACCGCCGGGCGGCGTGGTCGCCGACATCGTCATGAGCCCCGCCGAGACGCCGCTGCTGCGGGCCGCGGCCGCGCTCGGGCGGGCGGTCCATCACGGGTTCCACACGCTCGATCACCAGCTGGAGTGTTACGCGGCCTACTTCGGCCTCGCGGGTTGACCGCTTCCCATTGCAGCTAATTTCGATAGAATTAGTATGAAATACCCGCCAAGACGAGACGGTCGACAGGGGGACCCCCTTGCGATTCAGCCTGCTCGGTCCGCTGGAGGTGGTGCGGGACGGCCGGCCCGTCCCGCTCGGAGGGGTCAACCAGCGCGCGGTCCTGGGCTACCTGCTCCTGCACGCCGGGACCGTGGTGTCCACCGGCGACCTCATCCGCGCCCTGTGGCACGATCCCGTGCCCCCCACCGCGCGCAAGATGGTGCAGAACGCCGTCGCCGGGGTGCGCCGCGCGCTCCCCGCCGACGGCTCCTGCGCGCTGGAGACCGCCTCGCCCGGATACCTGCTCCGCCTCGACCCCGGCCTCATCGACGTCACCCGTTTCCGGACGCTGGTGGAACGGGGCCGCGCCGACTTCCGCGCGGCGGCGTGGGAGCCCGCGGCCCGGCGCCTGCGCGAGGCCCTCGCGCTGTGGCGCGGCCCCGCGCTGGCCGACGTCCTCGACTCCGTCACCGCGTGGCCCGAGCTGACGGCGCTGGAGGAGGCGCGGCTCGCCGCGCTGGAGGACTGCCTCGAGGCCGAACTCGCCCTCGGCCGCCACCACGAGCTGATCGGCGAGATGACGTCCCTGGTCGACGAGGAGCCCGCGCGCGAGCGGCTGTGCGGCCTGCTGATGCTGGCGCTCTACCGAGGCGGGCGCCAGCGCGAGGCCCTCGCCGTCTACCAGGATCTCCGCGACGTCCTGCGGGACGGCTTCGGGCTGGACCCGGGCCCCGAGCTCAAGCGGCTGGAACGCGACATCCTGAACCAGGACCCGCGCCTCGCCCTGACGACGGCCCCCGCCAGGGCGGGCGGCCCCGTCCCGGAAAGCGCCGCTCCCGGCGCGGCAGGTCCAGAGAGCGCGGCGGAGGCGGAGAGCGCGGCGGACCGCCCCGCGACTGCGCCGCCGTCAAGGACGCCATGCGGAAAGGCCGCCGACGGGCGCGACCGGCTGCCCGGCGACGGCCGCGCCGGGGACGCCGAGCGTCCCGTGTCCGAGCGCAAGCGGGCCAGCGTCCTGCTGGTCCGCACCCGCGTGGACGTGGTGCACGGCTCGTCCGAATGCGTCGACGAGACCCTCGACGACCTCGCCCGGGTCATCGCCGAGGAGGCCCGCCGCTTCGGCGGGGCCGTGCGCGAGACGCTCGGCTCGGTCCGCCCCGTGCTGTTCGGCTTCCCGCGCTCGCACGAGGACGACCCGGAGCGCGCCGTCCGCACGGCCCGCGCCGTCCGCGCGCGGGTCGCCGACCGGGTCGCGGAGTTCCTCGACGTCCGGATCGCCGTCGCCACCGGCGACGTCCTCGCGACCTACCGGGACGAGCACGACCCCTCCCCCGCGCAGCTGGCCGGAACGGTCCCGCACTCCGCCGAGCGGCTGCTGGCCCACGCGCCGCCCGGCGGTATCCGGGTCTGCCCGGTGACCGCCCGCGCCGCCGGCCTGCACGCCGCGCCGGAGGACGACCCGGCCAGCGGCGTCCCCGTCGCACCCGGGCATGGACCGCTGCCGTGGACGCCCGTCCCGGCGCGCACCGGGCCGCTGGTCGGCCGGGACCGGGACCTGGAGATCCTCCGCGGCCTGCTCGGCGACGCGCGCCGCCGGCAGCGCCCGCACCTGGTCACCGTCCTCGGCGAGCCCGGCATCGGCAAGAGCCGCCTGATGGCCGAGTTCGCCGCGGACCTCCCCGGGCCCGTGCTCGTCGGCCGCACCCCGCCGTACGCGGGCGGGGTCCTCGCCCCGCTCGCCGACGCGGTGCGGTCGCGGCCGGACGGCGCCGAGGCGGCCCGGCTGATCGAGCGCCTTCCCGCCGAGGCCGGAGCCGCCGCCTGGCGCCGGCACGTCGCCGACCTCGCGCTGGACGGCCCCCTGACGATCGTCCTGGAGGACCTGCACCGCGCCGGCACGGTCCTGCTGGACCAGGTCGAGGACCTGACCGAGCAGCTCGCCCGGGTGCCGGTCCTCATCGTGGCGACGGCCCGGCCCGAACTGCGGCAGCGCAGGACGCGCTGGGGATGCGGCAAGCGCGACGTCACCACGCTCACGCTGGACCCGCTGCCCGACGACGAGGTCCGCGCACTCCTGCCCCGGCCCGCCGACCCCGTGCTGCTCACGCTGGTCGGCGGCAACCCGCGGCACGCCGAGGAGTACGCGCGGGCCGTGCGCGGCGACACCGGCGACGCCGGCGACGGCGCCTACGACGGCGCGCCCGTCCCCGGGCCGCTGCGCGCCCTCGTCGCCGCCCGGATCGACACCCTGCCGCTCCCCGAACGGGCCGTCCTGCGGGACGCCACGACCTTCCCGGAGAGCGGGTTCCGGGCCGAGGGCGTGGCCGCCGTCTCCGCCCGCACCATCGAGGAGACCGCCGAGGTCCTGCACGCCCTGGAGCGCAAGGACTTCCTCGTGCGGCGGCCGCCGGACCGCTCCGGCGCGCCGGAGTACGCCATCAGGCAGCCGCTCCTCCGCGAGGTGGCCCATGCCCAGTTGCCGCGCAGCCAGCGGATCGCCCGGCACCGGCGCGCCATCGACTGGGTCGGCACGCTGCCTCCGGACCAGGCCGACCTGCTCGTCCACCACTACCGGCTCCTGGTGATCCTCAACTCGCCCGACCTGGCGTACGACACGGCGCGGCAGGCCCATCACGTGCTTCTCGCCGCCGAGCGCCGGGCCGCCGCGGCGGGCGCCCACGACACCGCCGCCCGGTGCCGGCGCGCCGCCCACGACCTGCGCCGCGGACGGGCCCGTCCGGCGCCGTCCTGGGCCGCCGCGTTCCACCGTCCGCTGCCCCGGCGCGTGGACGGGCCACCGGTCGCCACCTACCGCTGAGCCGCCGCGGGGCCGTCCCGCGACAGCAGCAGGGCGATCACCAGCGCGAGCGCGAGCAGCACCGCGCCCGCGGCGAAGCCGATCCGGTACCCGTGCGTCAGCGCGGCCGGCCCGTCCGCCGCTCCGGCGTGCCGGGTCCCGGCCGCGGCCAGCGCCGCCATGCCCGCGAGCCCCAGCGCACCGCCGACCTGCTGCGCGGTGCCGATCACCCCGGAGCGGACCCCGGAGTCCGCGGCGGACGCGCCCGTCATCGCGAGCGCGGTGGCCGCCGGCAGGACCAGGCCCGCCGAGACGCCGAGCGCCAGCATCGCGGGCAGCACGTCCACCGTGTAGGTGCCCGACACCGGTGCCCGCGCCAGCCAGCCGAACGCCAGGATCCCGGCGGCGAGCCCCGCCGGCAGGACGCGACCGACCCCGAAGCGGACGATCAGCGGCTCCGCGAGCGCCAGCGAGGTCGCCCCGATCACGGCCGACGCCAGCAGGTAGGCGAGCCCGGTCTCCAGCGGGTCAAGGCCGAGCACCTCCTGCAGGTACAGCGTGACCAAGTACTGGAAGCCGAACATCGCGCCGACGAACAGCGCCTGCAGCGCGTTCCCTCCCGTCCAGGCCCGGGAGCGGAAGACCGCCAGGTCCAGCAGCGGGGCCGCGGCCCGCCGCTGGCGCAGCACGAAGCCCGCGAGCAGGGCGAGCCCCGCCGCGGCCGGCAGCGCGGTGACCGCCGCGCCGGAGCCGCCGGGCCCGAGGGAGCCGATCGCGAAGACCAGGAGCATCAGCCCGGCGGTGACCAGTGCCGCGCCCAACAGGTCGGCGCCCGCCTCCCAGCCGATGCCGCGGTCCGGGCGCAGCGTCCGGCGGCCGAAGAGCAGCAGCAGCGCGCCGATGGGCACGTTGACCAGGAACATCCACGGCCACCCGAGCAGTTCGGTGAGCACCCCGCCGCCGAGCGCGCCGACCGACCCGCCGCCCGCCGCGACGAAAGCGATCACCGTGATGGCCCGGACCCGCTCGCGGCCCTCGGGGAACAGCACGACCGCCATGCCGGTGATCACCGAGCCCGCCATCGCGCATCCGACGCCCTGCACGAACCGCGCGACCACCAGGGCCGTCGCGCTACCGGCCGCGCCGCACACCGCCGAGGCCGCCGTGAACACCGCGATGCCGCCGAGGAACACCCGCCGCCGCCCGAGCAGGTCGCCGAGCCGGCCGCACAGCAGCAGGAGCCCGCCGAACGCGACCAGGTACCCGTTGACGACCCAGGACAGCTGCGCGCCGGCGAGGCCGAGGTCGGCGCGGATCCGCGGCAGCGCCACCGCCACCCCCGTCCCGTCGACGATCAGCATCAGCTGCCCGGTGGCGAGCACCGCCAGGGCGGGCCAGGGGGAGCGCCCGGTCCGTACCGCGGTCTCCGCGACGTCCATCCCGCCTCCCATTCTTTTGCCGTGATCGTGCCACCCGGAGCCCCATTCGGAAAGAAGGAACATCGATGTAACCACGGGAAGGAAAAGTGCCTTCTTCCGCCCTTCTCGGAGACTGGTTAAGGATGGACTCGACCCGAAGCACAGGGAGTGGAAGAAATGACGAAGATCGCCATTATCGTGGGCAGCACCCGGCCGGGCAGGATCGGGCGGCCGGTGGCCGAGTGGGTGCACAAGGTCGCGGCCAAGCGCACCGAGGCCGAGTACGAGATCGTCGACCTCGCCGAGCAGGGCCTGCCGCTCTACGACGAGCAGATCCCCGCGGCCGTCGGCCAGTACGCCGGCGAGCACACCAAGCGCTGGGCCGGGGTCGTCGCCGGGTACGACGGGTTCCTCGTCATCACGCCGGAGTACAACCACGCGCCGCCCGCCGCGCTGAAGAACGCGTTCGACTTCGTGCACGCCGAGTGGGCGAACAAGGCGGTCGGCTTCGTCGGTTACGGCGCCGTCGGCGCCGCCCGGGCCGTGGAGCAGCTGCGGCTGGTCGCGACGGAGCTGAGCGTGGCGTCGGTGGCCGCGCAGGTCACCCTGCTCATCCCGGGCGACTTCCCGAACTACCCCGAGTTCGCCCCGCAGGAGTTCCGGGAGGCCGAGCTGGAGCGCGTGCTGAACCAGCTGGAGTCCTGGTCGAAGGCGCTGGCCACCGTCCGGCAGTGACCCCCGCGCGGCGAGGGCGGGCACCCGGCCGGGTGCCCGCCCTCGCCGCCGCACGGCCCGGAGGTCACTTCGCGGGCTCCGGCGGGAACGCGATGACCTTGTGCGGGACGATGCGGACGACCACCCGCGAGACGTCGTCGACGTCGTGGACCTCGTCGAGGTACTTCAGCGTGAGCTCGTCGGCCAGCTCCTTGCCGCCGCCCTCCAGGACCTCCGCGGTGCCGCGGATCTCGATCGAGGTGACCGGGTTCTCGATGTCGAACACCGAGAGGTTGACCCGCGGGTCGCGGGAGATGTTGCGCTCGGTGCGGCGGCCGGCGTGCGTCACGAACAGCAGGGAGTCGTCCTCGTCGCGCTTGATGAGCACGATCGAGGAATGCGGGCTCCCGTCCTCGTTCACGGTGGCGACCACGGGGAAATTCTTGTTGTCGACGAATGCCCGGGTCTTCTCATCGAGTTTCTCAGCCATGCGGCAAAGGTATATTCGGGAACGGTCCCCGGACTCCCCTGATCACCCCCCTATTCGTCCGGTCCGGGAGGGGCGGCGTCCAGCCACCGGCCGATGACCGCCGCGGCCGCCGCGCCGTCCACGTCCGCGAGTTTCCGCGCGACGAGAAGACGGGCGCCGGCGGAGGTCTGGCAACGGAACGGCGGGGCGTCCGACGCCAGGAGATCGGCGATCGCGGACGCGACCTCGTCCGCCGTCTGTACGGCGGGCAGCCCAGGCAGCGCACCCTGCCCCGCTGCCGCGTTGTCGACGTACTGCCGCAGGACCCGCTCGTACGGACCGGCCCCGGCGAAGACGCGCGCCCAGTCCGTCTTCCGGACGGCGTCGGTGTCGATCGGCCCGGGCTCCACGACCGACACCGCGACCCCGACGCGCCGCGCCACGGGCGCGAAGCCTTCGAGGATCCCTTCGAGCGCGAACTTCGACCCGGCGTAGGCCTCCTGGAACGGCAGCCCGAGCACGCCCGCGACGCTGCCGACCGCGATGAACCGGCCGCCGGCCGCGCGCAGGTGCGGGAGGCCGCTCTTGAGCAGCTTGACCGGGCCGAACACGTTGACCTCGAACATCCTGCGGTAGCTCGCGAGGTCCTCGTTCTCGAACGTGTCGACGCCGGTGACGCCGGCGTTGCTGACGACGGCGTGGAGGCCGCCGTGGCGGGCCGCGACACCGTCCACGAACGGCGCGATCGACGCCTCGTCGGTGACGTCGAGCTCCGCGACGTGGATCTCGGCGCCGGACCGAACGGTCAGGGCGTCGAGGCCCGCGACGCGGTCGAGCGAATGGACGGCCGCCACGACCCGGTGGCCGCGCTCGGCGAGCGCGACGGCCGTGCTCGCCCCGACCCCCGACCCGGCGCCGGTGACGATCACCGCTCCGGCGGGCGGCCGCGCGGTCACGGCGCCTCCTTCCGGGCCGGGACGCCGAGACGGGCCTCGATGACGTCAGCCGCGCGCCCCGCGCCCCCGGCGGCCCGGGCGTGCGCCTGGAGCTCCAGCATCCGCCGGACCACCGCGGCGTCCGACGCGACCGCGGTCGCCTCGGCGACGAGCCTGTCCGCGTCCAGTTCGGCGGGGTCGATCACGCGGCCCGCGCCCAGCTCCACGGTCCGGTCCGCGTACGGGAGGAAGTCGGGGGCCGGGGGGACGATGACGACCGGCGTCGCGGTGTACCAGGCCTCGACCAGCGAGCCGCTGCCGCCGTGGGTCACGAACACGTCCGCGTGCTCGAGGACGCTGACGTTGGACACCCAGCGATGGACCTCCACGTTCGGCGCGAGACCGGCGAGCCGCTCGACGTCGGCGTCGCCGAGGCCGTCTCCCACGCTCACGACGACATGCCACGCCGTCCCGGCGAACGCGCGGGCCACCGTCTCGAAGAATCCGGCGTCGCCGTTGCGGACGCTGCCCAGGGACACCAGCGCCACGCGGCCGGCGCCCGCCGGCGGGGTCCAGGCGCCCAGGAAGTCGCGCTTCTCGACGCTCGGCCCGACGAACACGACCTGCTCGGGGTCGAAGGTCTCGTGCTCGGGCTGCATGCGGGGCGGGACGAACGAGATCGTCAGCTCCCGGACCCGCCGGGTGCTCCACAGGAAGTCCTCCAGCCGGTCGCCGAGCCCGAGCCCGGCGAGCGCCTCGGCGATCTCCTCGACCGGGTCCGCCAGCCGGTGGCCGGGCGCGAGGCGCTCCATGTGGTCGAAGTAGGAGTAGTGCTCGTTCGACACGACGCTCGGGGTCAGCAGGACGGGCGGCAGCCCCCACAGGCCGGACAGGAGGCGTCCCGCCTGGAAGGCCGCCTCGTCGTAGGCGACGGCGTCGGGGCGCTCGTCGCCGAAGTGCTCGCGCGCGGCGCGCAGGATCTCCAGGTTCTCGCGGAAGAACGCGCGGGTGGCCGCGGCCGGGTCGTCCTCGGCCAGGCTGGCCAGGGGGTTCAGGGAGGGGTAGGTGACGACCTCGGCTCCGAAGCGCCGCACCCGGTCGGCGGGGCCCCCGGCCACCACGTAGGTGATCCGGTGCCCGCGCCGGACCAGCCGGTCGACGAGGTCGAGCTTCGGCAGCACGTGCCCGTTGGACGGGATGTCGAGGACGAGGAGGTGCAGGGTCATGGCGATGCTCCGATCCGCCGCCGCGCGGCACGTCAGGGGAAGAGGCACGTCAGGGGAAGAGTCCGTACACGTCCCGCGCGGCGGCCTCCGACACCAGGCCGTCGCGGACGTCCGCGAGGACGGCTTCGCGCGGCCGTTCGCGGGGGTCGCCGTAGCCGCCGCCACCGGAGGTGTGGATCTCGATGACGTCGCCGCGCTCCAGCACGAGCGTGCTGTTGGTGCGCGGCACCGTGACCCGCCCGTCGCGGTGCCGCACGACGCCGCGGTTCGCCGGGGCGGGCAGGCCGCCCGCCAGGCCGTACGGCACCGTCTGCTCCAGCGCGCCCGAGCCGATGCAGACGACGCGGACGCCGTCCTGGTCGATGCGCCACCGCGAGAACCCGCCGAGCCCGCCGCGCCACCGTCCCGCGCCCGCCGAGTCGGTCGCGAAGCCCTGGTGCAGGATGGTCGCGGGCGCGGCGAGCTCGTGCAGCTCGACGTCCACCTCGCGGCCGCCGCCCATGGCGACCGGCGGCCCGATCGCGTCCCATCCGTCGAACCCGAGCACGGCCCCGGAGCCGCCCTTGAGCGCGCCGGTGGCACCGAACGGCCGGCCGGTCCGCTCGTCGATCCCGACGGCGGCGAACGCGTACCCCCGGCACCAGCCCGCGTGGGTGAGCGCCGGGTCGGCCTGGGCGAGGGCCAGCCACACCGTCTCCACGATCGCCTCGCACGCGGTGATCGTGCACAGCGTGGTCGCGGCGGGCTCGACCGCGTGCGCGATCGTGCCGGGACGGGTCAGCACGTCGATCGCCGAGAGGGCGCCGCTGGTGCGGCGCTGCGCGGGGTCGGTCACCGCGAACAGCGCGACGAGCGCCGAGGCGACGGTGTTGGCGCGGGTCGAGTTCGCGTACCCGGTCACCTGCGGGTCGGACCCGGTGAAGTCGAGGACGGCGCGCTCCCCCGCCACGGTGAGCCGGAGCCGCACCGCGATCGGCTCGCGGTGGTGCTCGCCGCCGTCGTCGAGATGGCGAACGGCCTCGTACACCCCGTCCGGCCAGCGGGCGATCTCCGACCGCATGTGCCGGGCTGCGGCCGCGAGCTGGAACCGCACGGCCTCCAGCACCGGTTCGACGCCGAACGCGTCGAGCATCGCGACCAGCTCGCGCTCGCCGAGCGCGGCCGCCCCGATCTGGCAGTGCAGGTCGCCCTCGACCGCGTCGCGGAGCCGGAGGTTCAGCAGGATCAGGTCCCAGACGTCGTCCTGCCGGACGCCGCGCCGGTACAGCCGGACGGGCGGGATCCGGAGCGCGTCCTCGTAGCAGTCGCGGGCGCCGGGGTTGTAGCCGAGCTCGCCGCCGCTGCCGCCGACGTCGGCGTGGTGACCCTTGGTCGCGGTCCAGAAGCGGAGCACGCCGCGGTGGAAGACCGGTTTGAGGACGGTCACGTCGGGCGGGTGGTTGTTGCCGTGGTACGGGTCGTTGAGCACGAAGACGTCGCCTTCGCCGACGTCGCCGGCGAACTTGGCGAGGACGCCCTCGTAGGCGCTGGG
Organism: Actinomadura sp. NPDC048394; assembly: GCF_040651755.1. NCBI lineage: Bacteria > Bacillati > Actinomycetota > Actinomycetes > Streptosporangiales > Thermomonosporaceae > Actinomadura > Actinomadura sp. NPDC048394. Next base: position 188,500 of record NZ_JBEZJL010000004.1, read on the forward strand.
CAGCGACCCGGCGAGGACGGGGATGAAGTCCTTGGTGGCGATCCACGCGCCGCCGGCGTCGAAGATCCCGGTCACGAAGTCGCGGCTCTGGAACGCCGCGGACCGGCAGGACCTCAGCATCGCGTCGGCCATCCGCGCGGCGATGGCGTGCAGCCGGTTGTCGACCACCGAGGCCAGGATCGCCGCCGTCACCGGACCGCCTCCTTCACGCCGCGCAGCGCGGCCAGCACCTCGGCCCGTTCGCGGTCGGCCGCGAACATCAGGGTCGTTCCGCCTGCGGTGACCTCGTACGCGAACCCGGGCGGGACCACGATGGTCGTGCCCGAGCCGGCCAGCAGGGCGGGCCCGTCCTGGCGTTCGTCCACCGGCTCCGCCTCCAGGCTCCGGACGGGCACCTCCTGGAAGGCGCCGTCGAACCAGGCCCGCTGCGACTCTTCGCCCGCCCGTGCGCGGACAGCCGCCGGAACGCCCGTGGACGAGGGCGAGGGGATGGACGCGCGCGCTTCCAGCCGGAGGTTGACCAGTTCCGCGGGCGCTTCCGGCTGCGCGAAGCCGTACAGCCGTTCGTGGCTCTGGTGGAAGGCGGCCATGAGCCCGTCCAGCGCCGCGGCGCCGTCGCGGGTTCCGGGCGGGAACGGCACCGTGACCTCGTGGACCTGGCCGACGTACCGGACGTCGGCCAGCCGGGTGAACCGGAGGTCCGCCGGCGCCGGCCCGCCGCCCGCCGAATCCGCCCTCGCGCGGTCCTCCAGCCCGGCGAACGCGGCGGCGACCTCGTCGGGATCGGCTCCGGTGGCGCGCGGGTCGCGCCCGCGCCCGAGCAGCGTGTGCACGTAGTAGCGGACCAGGTCGGCGCGGAGCATGCCGCGGGCGCACAGCACCGACGCGCCCGCCGGCACCACGACCAGCGGGATTCCCAGGTCGCGGGCCAGCTGGACCGCGTGCACGGGCCCGGCGCCGCCGGCCGCGACGAGCGCGAGCCGGCGCGGGTCCAGCCCGTGCCGGGCGATCACCAGCCGCAGGCCGTCGGCCATCTCCGCGTCCACCGCGCGGCGGACGCCCGCCGCCGTCTCGACCGTCCCGAGCCCGAGGCGCCGCCCCAGGTCCCCGATCGCGCGGGCGGCCAGGTCCGCCGACGGGTCGAGGCCGTCCCCGAACCCGCCCGCGAGATGCCCGAGGAGCAGGTCGGCGTCGGTGACCGTCGCGTCCCGGCCGCCGCGCCCGTAGCAGGCCGGGCCGGGGTCCGCCCCGGCGCTGGCCGGGCCGACGCGCAGCAGGCCGCCAGGGGTCGTCCAGCCCACCGAGCCCCCGCCCGCGCCGATCGTGGCGATGTCGAGCATCGGCACCGAGACGGGATGGCCCGCCGGTTCGGCACGCGTGGTGATCCCCGTCGCGCCGTCCGTCGACAGGCTGACCTCGAAGCTCGTACCGCCCATGTCGATCGTCAGCGCCTCGGGCACCCCGAACTCGGCCACGACGCGCGCCACGGCGGCGGGCGCCCCCGCCGGCCCCGACAGGAGCGTGTCCACGGCCCGCTCGGCGGCCCGGTGCAGGTCCACGACCCCGCCGTTGGACTGGACGATCAGCACCCGCCCGGCGTGGCCGAGGTCCGCCAGGCGCCGTGCCAGCCGGTCCAGGTGGTCGCGCAGCACCGGGCCGACGTAGGCGTTCAGCACCGCCGTCGAGGTGCGTTCGTACAGCCGGACCTCGGGCGCCACCCGCGACGACACCGACAGGAACGTCCCGGGCAGCTCCGCCGCGAGGATCCCGGCGGCCCGCCGCTCGTGCGCGTCGTTGAGGTAGGAGAAGGCGAAGGCGACGGCGACCGCCTCGACGCCGGCCTCCCGGAACCGCCGCGCCGCCCGCCGCACGCCCTCCTCGTCCAGCGGCACCGTCACCTCGCCGGTGCGGTCCACCCGCTCCCGGACGGTCTCGATCAGGTGGCGGGGCACGAGCGGCGCGGGCGGCGCCGACCGCGACTCGAACTGCTCGGCACGCGCTCCCTGCCGGGCGAGCAGGACGTCGCGCAGGCCCTCGGTCGCCAGCAGCCCGGTCCGCGCGCCGGTACCGGTGACCAGCGCGTTGGTGGTGATGGTCGTGCCGTGGACGATGACGCCGGTGCGGGCGAGCAGCCCGGCGAGCGGCAGCCCCGCCTTCTCGGCCAGCCCTTCGAGGCCCGCGACGACCCCGTCCGCCGGCTCGTGCGGCGTGGAGCCGGTCTTGTGGTCCAGCTCCACGCCGTCCGGGCCGAGCAGCGCCAGATCGGTGAACGTGCCCCCGACGTCCACGGCGATGCGGTAGGTCACGACAGCCAGACGTCCTGCAGGGTGGGCAGCCGGGAGTCGGCGTCGAGGGCGAAGCCGTGCACCTTCTTGCCGACCGCGACCACGGCGGTGTCCTCCACCAGCGGCGTGTACAGCCCCTGGGAGATGATGCGCTGCTGGGCGTCGGCCAGGATCTTGGCGCGGGCGGCCTCGTCGGTGGTGGTCGCCTGCTTCGCCAGCAGCGGCTGCAGCGGGGCGTCCTGGACGTTGTAGAAGTTCGGCGGCGCAGTGCTGAACGTGCCGAGCAGGCTGACCCCGGCGTCCAGGCCGCCGGCGACGCCGGACAGGAACAGGTCCCACTTGTGCGCCTTCAGCGCCTCCACCGACTGGGCCGCGGTCGCGAGCTGCGGTTTCAGCTCCACGCCGATCTTCTTGTACTGGGCGGTGACGAGCTCGACGAGCGGCTGGTCCCACGGGTTGCCGCGGTCGAGCCAGCCGAGGGACAGGGTGAGGCGCTTGCCGCCCTTGGCCCGGATGCCGTCGCCGCCGGGAACCCACCCAGCCTTGTCCAGGAGCGCCGCCGCTGCCTTCTGGTCCGGCTTGAGCAGGGCGCTCTCGTCGGCGTGACCGACGACCGCGCCGGTGACGACGCTGTTGGGCACACCCCACTCGGGGGTGAGCAGCGTGTCGCGGATCTGACCGGTGTCGACGGCCTTCACCAGCGCCTGCCGGACGGCCGCGTCGTCCAGCGGCGCGCGGTCGGCTCCGGTCACCACCAGGCCCTCGGCGAGCCGCGGGTTGCGCTGCGCGACGATGGAGAACCCGGCCTTGCGCACCGGCGCGATGTCGGACGGGTTGAGCGCGCCGGCGAGCTGCACTTGGCCGGTCTTCAGCGCGCCGGTGCGGACGCTCGGCTCGGTGATCACCTTGTAGACGACCTTGTCGAGGTAGGCGTCCCCGTCGTGCTTGGCGTTCTGCGGCCCCCAGGCGTAGCCCTTGCGCTTGGTGAGCACCACCTGGCTGTTGCGCGTGTACGACCGGAGCACGAACGGGCCCGTCCCGACGATCTTGTCGAAGCGGTCGGCGACCGGCAGCGCGAGCGTCTTCGGGGCGAGGATGCCGAAGGCGGTGCCCGCCGCCCAGAGCGGCCACGTCGGGTACGGCTTGGCGAAGTGCTGGACGACCGTGTGCTCGTCGGGCGCGTCGGTCCCCTTGTAGCCGCCCTGCTCCAACAGCGAGACGGACGTGGAGCCCGCGGCCTTGGCCTTGTTGGCGATGACGTCGTCGAAGTTGTCCTTGACGACCTTCGCGGTCAGCGGCGTGCCGTCGGAGAAGGTGACGCCGCTGCGGAGCTTGAAGGTGAACTCCGTGGCGTCGGCGTTGGCCTTGAACGACTCGGCGAGCCAGGGAACGGGCTTCTTGGTGGCCGGGTCGAGCGCGAGCAGCGAGTCGACGATGGGGCGCGAGACCTCCCGGACGAGCGGCGTGACGGCGCGCGGGTCGATGCTGACCGGGTCGCCGGCGAGCGCGACGGTGAGGGTGCCGCCCGCCTTGGGCGGACCGCCCGCTTTGGAGCCCCCGTCCGACGAGCCGCCGCCGCACGCGGCCAGCAGCAGCGCCGCGGCCGCGACGGCCGGCGTTATTTTGAATATTCCGACCGTTTTTATCTGGAACACGGTCCGGGTTCTCCTTGTCGTGATGGCCGGCCGCGTCAGCGGCGGCCGGGGATGGCGTCGAGCAACTCCCGCGTGTGGCCGTGCCGTGCCGCGGCGAAGATCTCCTCGGTGGGGCCGGACTCGACCAGCCGGCCCCGGTGCAGCACGCCCACCTCGTCCGCGATGTGCCGGACCACCGCCAGATCGTGGGAGATGAACAGGTAGCTCACGCCGAGCCCGGCCTGGAGCGCGGCGAGCAGGTCGAGGATCTGGGCCTGCACGGAGACGTCGAGCGCGGACACCGGTTCGTCGCACACGACGAGCTCGGGGTTGAGCACGAGCGCCCGCGCGATCGCGACGCGCTGGCGCTGCCCGCCGGACAGCTCGGCCGGCCGGCGTCCCAGCACCGAGGCCGGCAGCGCGACGAGATCCAGCAGCTCCCTGGCGCGGGCGCGGCGTTGCGCCCGCGAGCCCAGCCCGAACGACGCCAGCGGGTCGGTGACGATCTGCTCGACCGGCCGCCGCGGGTCCAGCGACGCGAACGGGTTCTGCTGGACGATCTGCATCCGGCGCCGCAGCAGGCGCTGCGCGGCGCCCCGCGTCCCGGTGATGTCCTCCTCGCCGAGGAGCACGCGCCCGCCGGTCGGGTCGGCCAGCCGGAGGATCAGCCGCGCCGTGGTGGACTTCCCCGATCCCGACTCGCCGACCAGCCCGTAGGTCCGCCCCCGGGGGATCGTGAAGCTCACTCCGTCGACGGCCCGGATCGCGGTGGCGCGCCCGGCGGCGCGGGGCGGCCGGAACTCCTTGACCAGCTCCTCGACGCGCAGGACGGGCACGTCCGAACCGTCGCCCGTCTCCCGCCCGTCGCCCGTCTCCGGTGGGCGGGCGGGGCGCGGGTCGGCGAACGGGTCGCCGGGGGCGCCGCCGGGGACCGCGGTCAGCCGTACCCGGTGCGGGCGCGGCGTCTTGGCGAGGCCGGGCGCGGCGTCGATCAGGGACCTGGTGTAGGGGTCGCGGGGGTCCGACAGCACATCGCCGGCCGTGCCCTGCTCCACGATCGCGCCGGAGCGCATCACCAGGACGCGGTCGGCGCGCTCGGCGGCGACGCCGAGGTCGTGGGTGATCAGCAGCAGGCCGGTGCCCGACTCGCGGACCAGCGCGCCGATGTGGTCGAGGATGCGGCGCTGCACCGTGACGTCGAGCGCGCTCGTCGGCTCGTCGGCCACGATGAGCCGGGGGCGCGCCGCGATGGCGATCGCAATGAGGGCGCGCTGGCGCATGCCGCCCGACAGCTGCGACGGGTACTGCCGCGCCTGGACCGCGGGGTCGGGGAGCCCGGCGTCGGCGAGCAGCTCCAGCGTGCGGGTGCGGGCGGTACGCCGGTCCGCGCCTCCCGACAGCCGCAGCGCCTCGGCGACCTGCGCGCCGATCCGCTGCACCGGGTTCAGCGAGGTGCCGGGGTCCTGCGGGATGAGCGCGATCTCCCGGCCGCGTACCTCGCGCCACCGGCGTTCGGGCAGTCCGGCGAGGTCCCGGCCGTCGAAGCCGATGCGCCCGCGCACGACGCGGGCCGACCGCGGGAGCAGGCCGAGCAGCGCGTACGCCGTCGTCGACTTGCCCGATCCGGACTCGCCGACGATCGCGACCGTCTCGCCCTCCCCCACCGCGAAGCTCGCCGCCTCGACCGCGCGGACGGGCCCGCGGCGCGCGCGGTAGTGCACCGCCAGGTCCTCGACCTCCAGGAGACGCGGGCTCATCGCCGTCCCGTCCTTTCACCGTCGAAGGCGCGCGACACCCGGTTGGCGGCGAGGACGGTCAGCGCGACGACCGTCCCCGGCAGGAGGGACAGCCACCAGGCGCTGCCGAGGAAGTCGCGCCCGGAGGAGACGAGCGAGCCCCATTCGGGCGTCGGCGGCTGGGCGCCGAACCCCAGGAAGCTGAGCGTGGTCACGCCGAGGATCGCCTCACCGAACAGCAACAGCGTGAGCACCCACACCGGACCCATCGAGTTCGGCAGCACGTGGCGGAGGACGACGCGCGTCCACCGCGCCCCGCCGGTCCGGGCGGCCTCCACGAACCCGCTCTCGGACACGCGCAGCACCTCGGCGCGCATCACCCGCGCGGTGCCGGCGACGGCGGCCACGCCGATGGCGATCCCGACGTCGAGCGTGTCGCCCTTGCCGAGCACCGAGACCAGCATCAGCGCCAACAGCAGGCCGGGGATCGCGAGCAGCACGTCCAGAAGGCGCATGATCACCAGGTCGGCCGCGCCGCGCAGGAACCCCGCCAGCAGGCCGAGCAGCGTGCCCGCGCCGAGGCCGATCGCCGTGGCGAGCGCCGCCGCCGGCAGCGTCCGGCCGGTCCCGTGGACGGTCTCGGCGAACAGGTCGCGGCCGAGCCGGTCGGTGCCGAACGGATGGCCGGGCGAGGGGGCGTGCAGGTGCGCGGCGGTGTCGACGGCCAGCGGGTCGCCGGGCGCGAGCAGCGACGGCGCGACGGCCGCGACCACGACGAGGCCGACCCAGAGGAGGGCCAGGGCGAGGCCGGGGTCGCGCAGCAGGTGCGCCAGCGAGCGCAGCAGGGCGCCCGCGGTCCGTGGCGCGGGCCCTGGTTCCGGGAAGCGCTCGCCGGCCGGCAGGGCGACGTCGGTGACCGACATCCCGCTCACCCCCGCCCCGCGAGACCGGGCAGGGCGAAGCGCCCGGCGGGGCGCCGCGCGACCGCGAGCCGCGGATCGAGGACCTGGTAGAGCAGGTCGACGGCGAGGTTGACGGTGACGAACACCAGCGCGCCCAGCAGCACCACGCCCTGCACGACGGGCAGGTCCTCGGCGGCCACCGCGCCCTGGGTGACCTGGCCGAGGCCGTTGCGGGAGAACACCGCCTCGACCACGATCGCGCCGGTCAGCAGCCCGCCGACGAGCAGCCCCGCGAGCGTCAGGGCGGGCAGCGCGGCGTTGCGCAGCACGTGCCGGACGTTCACCCGCAACGGCCCCGCGCCCTTGGCGCGGGCGACGGCCACGTAGTCCTTGCCGAGCTCGTCGCCCATGCTCTTCGCCAGCACCTGCCCGATGAGGGCCGCGGGCTGGACGGCGATGGTGACGGCGGGCAGCACCAGCCCCCGCAGGCCGCCCTCCCCGATGGCGGGGAAGACATTCCAGGTGAAGGAGAGCCACTGCAGGAGGAGCAGCCCGATGACGAAGGCCGGGATCGCGACGCCGAGGGGCGGCAGGCTCAGCAGCGCCCGCCGGAGCCGGCGGGAGCCGGTCACGGTGGCCAGCACCGCCAGACCCGTCCCGAGGAGCACCCCGAGGACGAGCCCCGCCCCCGCCACCGCCAGCGTCGGCGGGAGCGCCCGCCCGATCAGGGACGTCACCGGCTCACCGGACTGGAGCGAGCGCCCGAGGTCCCCATGCAGCGCCCCGCCGAGTTTGGTCAGGTACTGCTCCATCAGCGGGCGGTCGAGGCCCATCTCATGCCGGAGCTGAGCGAGCTGCTCCGGCGTGACGCTGTTGTTCGCGCCGGCCGCGATCGCGGCCGGGTCGCTCGGCAGCGCATACAGGACGGCGAACGAGAGCGTGTACGCCGCCCAGAGCACGAATAAGCCCTGGAGCACTCGTCCGCCCAGAAACCGCGCCATCGATTCGAAGCCCTTCCTCCGCCGGCGGTTCCGGCGATTCCGATCCATGCCCAGGCTGCCGTGAACGGCAGATGCGGAACCCCTTCCGCGGCCCCCTACGCCACCCCTGAATCGGCGGGCGCCGCCCGCGCGGCGAACGCATGGGCGCCGGGGCCGGCCTCCGCCCGCGAGCCGTCGGGGAGCACCACCTCGGCCGTCGTGCCGGGCGGGACCGTGACCTCCAGCGAGAACCGGCCCCGCTCGGCGCGCCACCCGGCCTCGATCCGCCCGTAGGGGCAGTCGTACGCCACCTCGGCCCAGGTCAGGCCGCCGCCCGGCCGCGGCTCGACCCGGAACCGCCGGTAGGCGGGCAGCTCGGGGTCGAGGCGCACGCCGGCGACGTGGCCGTGCAGGAACTCGACGACGCTCGCCCGCGTCGGCATGTTCAGCGCCAGCATCGTGGCGCCGTTCGGGGCGATGCCGTCCCAGGTCTCCCAGAACGTGGTGCCGCCGTTGTCGATGACCGACATCCAGGACCGCGGCCCGGAGCGCAGCAGCAGTTCGTAGGCGAGGTCGAGGTGGCCGTTGTCGGCGAGGACGGGCAGCAGCAGGTGCGTCGTCGGCAGCCCCGTGCCGGGCCGCGTCCCGGCGGCGCGGATCAGCTCCGCCAGCCGGTCCGCGGTCCGCGCCCGCAGCGCCTCGGGCACCAGGCCGTAGGCGAGCGCGCGCAGGTGCGTCGCCTGGGTGTCGCAGGCCAGCCGCCCGTCGGCGGTGATGAACTCGGCCTGCCACGCGGCGCGGACGTCGTCGGCGAGGCGCCCGTACCGTTCGGCGTCCGCGGTCCGGCCGAGGACGCCCGCGATCCGGGACAGCAGCCGGGCCGACCGGTGGAAGTAGGCGGTGGCGAACGCCGCGTGGTCGCGGGCCTCCATCTCCTCGACGACGGCGGCGGTGAAGGAGTCCAGGTCGGTGGCCCAGGTGGTGCGCCGCCCGCCGAGCGACGCCGGCCGCCGGGGCGACACCGGGCGCTGCGGCGGCGCGGGTTCGAGGTGCTCCCCGAAGTGGTAGCCGGTGTCCCAGAGGAACTCCTCGTGCGGCGCCGGGACGGGCCGCGCCGCGCGCCGGTCGGGGTGCCGGCGCTCCCGCGCGATCCGGGCCACCCGGTCGACCCACGCGGTCATCGACGGGTACTGCCGTTCCAGCAGGCCGTCGTCGCCGTAGGCCCGCCACGTCTCCCAGGGCACCACCACGGCCGCGTCGCCGAAGCCCGCCTGGCCGTGCGGGATGGCGAACCGCGCGGTGAGGCTGCGCGGGCCGAGGGGGTCGGGCGCGTAGTTGCGCACCGTCCCGTCCGGCCACTGGTCGGCGGCGAGGTCCGCCAGCCACTTGGCGCTCAGCCCGGACACGTCGTTCAGCAGCCGGGCGCCCCGGATGTTCCACCCGAAGTCGGTCCATCCGGCGAGCTCGCGGGTGATCTCGGCCGTCGGGACGTCGCACGCCTGGTTGCGGTAGGTCCAGTAGGCGATCTCGTGGAGCCGGTCGAGGCGCGCGTCGCTGCACCGGAACCAGCCCGTGCGCGGGAGGTCGGAGCTCACCGCGACCGCGGTCACGGCGCCGGCGGCGAGCGGGCCGGGATGCCCGTCGACGCGCAGGTAGCGGAAGCCGTGCCGGGTGTGCCGCGGCTCGAAGGCCGGGCCGTCCGGGCCGGCCGAGACCACCCGGTCGGTCTGGATCCCGCGCGCCGGCGTGTACCAGTGCAGGGTGGCCTGCCCGCTGGCGGTGTTGACGTCGCTGCCGTCCGGGGTGAGCGCCTCGGCGTGCGTCAGCGACAGCACCGTGCCGCGCGGTCCGAGGTCAGTGAGCCGCACCCATCCGCCGAGGTTCTGGCCGAAGTCGACGATGTGCCGGCCCGGCTCCGGCCGGGTGATCGCGACCGGGCGCAGTTCCTGGAGCCGCCGGACCGGCGGAGCAGGCGAGGAGACCAGCCGGGCCGCCGGACGCTCGTGCACGGCGACCGGTGCCCAGCCGCTCCCGACCGGCCCGGGGGCGCTCCACCCGGCCGGCTCGTCGCGGAGGTCGGCGGCGACGCCGTCGAAGAAGTCGGCCGCCTTGACGGCCCCGACCGCCGACCGCCAGCGCGGGCCCGTCCCCACCACCGTCGAGGTCCCGTCCTCGTGGTCGGCGTGCAACTGGACCAGCAGCGCGGTGCGGTCTCCGAACCCGTCGGGAAGGCGATGGTAGGAGGTCCGGCCGCGGAACCAGCCGTCGCTGAGGACCGCGCCGAGCACGTTGGCGCCGACGCGGACGGCCGCGGTCACGTCGTACGCCTGGACGTGCAGGTGGTCGCGGTAGGCGGTGAAGCCGGGGGCGAGTTCGGCGTCCCCGACCCGTTCGCCGTTCAGGAACAGCTCGTACAGGCCGCACGCCGTGGCGTACACCCGCGCCCGGACCACCGGGCGGTCGACCGTGAACTCGCCGCGCAGCAGGTAGCCGGGCCGGAAGCCCGCCGGCGGCACCTCGTCCTCCGCGGGCCCGACCCACGCGGCGGCCCAGTCGTCCGGTTCAAGCAGGCCCATCTCCCAGGCGGCGGGCTCCGACCAGGCGCTGGTGCCGGCGTCGGTGCGGACCCGCACCGCGCATCGCACGGGCTCCCGCGACGCGAGCGGCGGGCCGCCATAGGGGACGAACAGGCTGCGGTCCGAGGCGACCCATCCGGTGTCCCACGGCCGGTCGCCCGCCCGGCCGCGGATCCGGTAGGCCCGCTGCGTCCGGCTCCCGGACGGCAGCCGCCAGCTCAACCGGGGGAACCGCTCGGTGAGCCCCAGCGCGGCGGGCCGGTGCTCCAGCCGCAGATCGGTCGGCGCGGACACACCTCACCCCCTTTCGGACCATTCCTGATCGCGTGTGGGCACAGGAAAGCACGGGACGGGGTGGTAACAGCAATGTTCCTTCTTCCGGCGCCGCCGCCCACCGCCTACGTTTGGCGACTGGAGAAAGGGCGATCCGCCTTCAACGGATTCGCGGGCGCGCACGAATGGGAAAACGGCGGTACCGATCGTGAAGTTCTTCGGGGTGGCTCCCATCCGTTTCCTGGATTCCGCGGGCGCGGACGAACCGGCCGCGACGCGCGCGACCTTCGCCCGCACGATCGCGACCGCGCAGTACATGGAGGAGCTCGGCTTCGACGGCTTCGGGGTGGGCGAACGCCACCACTGGCCGTTCCTCTCCAGCGCGCCGCCGGTCGTCCTCGCCCACGTGGCGGCGCTGACCAGCAGGATCCGGCTGTTCACCGGGGTGACCCTGCTGTCGATGCTCGACCCCGTGCGCGTCGCCGAGGACTACGCCACCCTCGACCAGCTCTCCGGCGGGCGGCTTGAACTGATCGTCGGTAAGGGCGCCGGGCCGGGCGGCGCGATGTTCGGCCTGGCGCCCGACGAGCAGCGCCCCGCCCTCGCGGACAACTTCCGGCTCCTGCACGAGCTGTGGACCAAGGACGAGGTCTCGTGGCCGGCGGGACGGCGGCCGCGCCTGGACGGCGTGCGCACCCTCCCCCGGCCGCTGCGCGGGCGTCCCCGGATCTGGCACGGGAGCTCCTCGTCGGCGGAGTCCGTGGCGCTCGCCGCCGAGTACGGCGACCCCGTGGTGTTCTCCAACGCGGGTCTGTCCAGCGAGAGCGCCCGTCCCCTGGTCGAGCACTACCGCGCCGAATGGGCGCGGCGGGGCCGCCCCGCCGACCGGCTCTTCACCGGCGCGGGCACGCCGGGCTTCCTCGTGGCGAAGACCTCGCAGGCGGCGATCGCCGCGTACCGTCCGGCCTACGAGCGCCTGACCGCGATGCAGCGCGGCATCGGCGCCCGTCCGGCGTTCCCGACCGCCGAGGAGTTCGTCGCGCGCTCGCCGGCGCTCGTCGGCAGCCCCGAGCAGGTCATCGACAAGGTGGGCCGCCAGCACGAGGTGTTCGGCCACTCGCTCGTCGTCGTCAGCGTCGACCCCGACGGCCTGTCGGAGCACGACCACCGGACGTCCCTCGACCTGTTCGCGACCGAGGTGGCGCCGGTCCTGCGCACCGCACTCCCCGACCCGCCCCCCTGACCCGCCCCTGCCGGGCGGACATCGGTTGCCCGCGCGGACGGGCGCGTGCGACGCTGAGGCGTCCGCACCGGGGAAGGGAACCCGATGACAGCAGGATCTCGGCTGCCCGACGACGTCGAGCCCGACACGTGCGCCGCCTTCCGCGACGCCCTCGACCGGGTCGGCAGCAAGTGGGGAATCGCGATCATCGCGGCGGCGGGCGCGGGGCCCATCCGGTTCGCCGAATTGCACCGGTCGATCCCCGGCATCAGCCGCCGCATGCTGACCCTCACGCTGCGCACGCTGGAGCGCGACGGGCTGATCACCCGCACCGTCCACCCCACCGTGCCCCCGCAGGTCGAGTACACCGCCACAGCCCTCGCCGAGGAGCTCTTCGCCTCCACCCGCGCCCTGTCGGCGTGGGCCGAGAACAACCACGCGAAGATCGCCGCCGCGCGCGCCGCCTACGACGGCAACGAGGCCGCCCGGCAGGACGAGCACGCCGAGCACGCCGAGCAGGACGAGCACGCCGAGCACGCAGCGCCCGCGGCCCGGGTCCCGACCGAGCCGCGACCGTGACGCGCGGCGTCTGGCGGCCGTGACGCGGGCTACCGCCGGCTCGTGACGAAGTCCCTGATCGTGGCGATCACGTAGTCGATCATCTCGTCGGTGAGGCCGGGGAAGACCCCGATCCAGAAGGTGCGCGCGGTGATGACGTCGCTGTTGGCGAGGCTCCCCGCCACCCGGTACTCCCGGCCCCGGTAGGCGGGCTGCCGGGTGAGGTTGCCGGCGAACAGCATCCGGGTGCCGATCCGCCGGTCCTCCAGGTGGGCGACGATCTCGTCCCGGTCGAACGGCGCGTCGGCGGTGACCGTGATGACGAAGCCGAACCAGCTCGGATCGCCGCCGGGCGTGGGCTCGGGCAGCAGCAGGCCCGGCAGGCCGTCCAGGCCCTCGCGGAGCCGCCGCCAGTTGCGGCGCCGGGCGGCGCCGAACTCCGGCAGCCGCTTGAGCTGCGAGAGCCCCAGCGCCGCCTGCAGGTCCGTCGTCTTCAGGTTGTAGCCCACGTGCGAGAACGTGTACTTGTGGTCGTAGCCGTACGGCAGGTCCCCGAACTGCTGGGTGTAGCGCTTGCCGCAGGTGTCGCAGGCCCCCGGCTCGCACCAGCAGTCCCGGCCCCAGTCGCGCAGCGACTCCACGATCCGCGCGAGTCTCGGCCGGTCGGTGGTGACGCAGCCGCCCTCGCCCATGGTCAGGTGGTGGGCGGGATAGAAGCTCACGGTGCTGAAGTCGCCGAACGTCCCGGTCGGCCGCCCCTGGTACTTCGCGTCGACGCCGTCGCAGTTGTCCTCGACGAAGAAGAGTCCGTGCTCGGCGGCCAGCTCGGCGACCTCGGCCGCCGGGAAGGGGTTGCCGAGCGCGTGCGCGATCATGATGCCGCGGGTCCGGGGGCCGATCGCCTCGGCGACCCGCTCGGCCGTGGTGTTGTAGGTGCCGAGCTCGACGTCGACGAAGACCGGCACCATCTGGTTCTGCAGGATCGGGTTGACCGTCGTCGGGAATCCGGCCGCGACCGTGACGATCTCGTCGCCCGGCTTCAGCCGGCCGGCGCCGATCTCCGGCTGCGTCAGCGCGGTCAGCGCCAGCAGGTTCGCCGAGGACCCCGAGTTGGTCAGGTGGACCTTGCGGCGCCGCAGGGTCCGTCCGAGCTCCCGCTCCAGCGCGAGCGCGCTCGGGCCCGCGGCGATGCGCATGGCGAGCGCGGCCTCGACCAGCGCGACGCGGTCGTCCTCGTTCAGGTCGGCGCCCGAGGGCATCACGAGCGTCTCGCCCGGGACGAAACGCCGGCTCCGTTCCCTCTCGCGGTGGTATTCGCGGACCAGTTCCAGGATCAGGTCCTGGGAGTCACCCATCATCGCCTCCAGGCGGCGCCACGAAGCACGCTCCTCGCCCCATCAAAGCGATGGACCGCGCATCCGCGTCCCCTGTAGGCCCCCCTTATCGTCCGGATGAAATGCCAGCGGTGAATTCGCCGGGGTGCCGCGATCCGGCCGTCCGTCGCCGGTCGCGCGGCGGCACGGTCAGAGGGTTTTCTCCATGCAGATCGAGAAAGTCAGCCACTCGTACGGCGGAAAGACCGGAATGCGGGTGTAGCCCTCACGCTCGTACAGCCGGACGGCGTCCGGCTGCCGGTCCCCCGTCTGCAGGACGACGCGGGATGCTCCGAGGGACCGGGCGGCCCTCTCCGCCGCCGCTAGCAGCGCGGTGGCGGCCCCCGAACCGCGATGCGCGGGCGCGACGTACATCCGCTTCAGTTCGACGCCGTCGCCGTAGCGGCGCAACGCGACGTGGCCGACAGCGGTCCCGCCGGCGTAGGCGACGCCGACGTACACCACCTGCTCGGCCTCGACGCCGAGCGTGCCGTCCAGCTCCGGGCCCGCCGCCGCGGCGAGGATCTCCGCGACCCGGTCGGCGTACCGGCTCTCCATCTCCGCCTGCATCGCGTCCCGCAGTCCCGCTGCGTCGGGGTCGTCCCAGCCGGTGGCGCGAACCTCGTAGCCCAGGTCATCCGCCATCCGCATCGGACATCCCCCAGAGATCGCCGCTATTTCCACCTTAATCAGTAGGAATATATGCCATGCCGGGCAGCTCGGCGGCGTGCTCGGCGGCCCACCGGCCCAGCGCGGCGAGCTGCTCGCGCAGCGACGCTCCGACCTCGGTCAGGGCGTACTCCACGCGGCCCGCCCTGCCGGGAGCCGGCGTGCGGCTCACGAGCCCCTCCTCCTCCAGCGTCCGCAGGGTGCGGGTGAGCACGCGGCGGCTGATCCCCTCGATGGCGCGGTCCAGCTCGTTGAAGCCGTGCGGCCGGTCGGCGAGCAGCCGGATGACCGCCGGGCTCCACTTGTCGCCGACGCGCCGCAGGACGCCCGTCACGGGGCACGCGCCGTACTCGGCGGCGGTGACGACGACTCCGCGCTCCACCGCTCCGGACGTCACCGGGCGAGCGGACGGCACGTCAGTGGACATGAAAGTTCCTTCTTCCGGTCCCGCCGGGGCGTCACGAAGATCAGCGTATGCGCACGTTCGACATCGGCGCGGTCTCGGTGACCCGGATCCCGCATTTCGAGAATCTGCCCCTGACCCCCGCCGCGCTGCTCCCCGGCACCGGCCCGGATCTCTGGAAGGCGAACCGCTCCTGGCTCGCTCCCGACCACTGGGACCCCGGCTCCGACCGCGTCCGCATCTCCGTCCACAGCTGGCTGCTGCGCAGTGCCGGGCGCACGATCCTCATCGACACCGGTCTGGCCCCCGACCCCCGCGAGGAGGGCGTTCCGGCCGGCGGTGACCTGCCGGCGGCGCTCGCCGCCGCGGGCGTGACGCCCGGCGACATCGACCTCGTGGTGTGCACCCACCTGCACGCCGACCACGTCGGCTGGAACACCCGCGAGGACGACGGCGGGCACGTACCGTTCTTCCCCCGTGCCCGGTACCTCTTCTCCGCCGCCGACCTCGCCTTCTTCGCCCCGGACACGCTGGTGGAGGAGCCCGGGCGCAGCGCCGCCGTCCATGCCCGGTCGGTGGAGCCGGTGCTGCGTTCGGGGCAGGCGGTCGTCTGGGAGGACCGCTTCCCCATCGACGAGAACCTGCGGCTCGAGCTCGCCCCCGGGCACACGCCCGGGCACGGGATGCTCGCCGTGGAGTCCGAGGGCGAGCGCGCGCTGTTCGTCGGCGACCTGCTCCACACGCCCGTCCAGCTTCTGGCACCGGACGCCTCCAGCTGTTTCTGCCACGCCCCGTCCGCCGCCGCCCGGACCCGCCGCCGCGTCCTCGAACGGGCCGCGGACACCGCCGCGCTGGTCGTGCCGGCCCACTTCTGCGGGCCGGGCGCCGTCGAGATCGGCCGCGACGGGACGCGGTTCACGGCCCGCCGCTGGGTCCCCTGACCATCGCATCCGGGGCCTCCCTACGGGTTCAGCGGCGGCAGGTCCAGGTGCTCGCGCAGCGTCTCTCCCTCGTAGGCGGTGCGGTAGGCGCCGCGCTCCTGCAGTTCGGGCACGAGCTTGTCCACGATGTCCTCCAGCGCGGAGGGGATCAGGTACGGCGTGATGTTGAACCCGTCGACGGCGCGGGTGCGGACGTAGCGGACCCACTCGTCGGCGACCTGGGACGGCGTGCCGACGAAGGCGGGGTGCCCGGGCGCGACCTCCCGCGCCAGCTCCAGCATCGACAGGCCGCGCTGCTCGCTCTGCTCGCGCCACCGGGCGATCAGCGCGAGCTTGCCGGTGCGCCGCTCGATGGGGATGGTGCCGCGCGACGGGTCGAGCTCCCCCTCGACGGGGTCGATGCCGGGAAGCGGCCCGTGCGGGTCGTACCCGGACAGGTCCGTCCCCCAGTACTGCTCGAAGAACGTGATCGCGCGCGGTGCCGACATCTGCTCCTCGCGCACCCGGCGGGCGCGCTCGCGGGCCTCGTCCGGTGTGTCGCCGAGGACGACGGAGGCGCCGGGCAGGATCCGCAGGGAGTCGGCCGAGCGTCCGTACCGGGCCAGCCGCGCGCGCAGGTCGGCCGCGTAGGCGACGGCCTTGTCGTACGCGGTGTTCGCCGAGAACACCACGTCGGCGCGGGACGCGGCGAGCTCCCTGCCGCCGTCGGAGTCACCGGCCTGGAAGAGGATCGGGCGTCCCTGCCGGCTCGCGGGCACCGTGGCGACGGCGCGGAGGTCGACCAGGTCGGTGCTGCGGGCGACCTCGCCGATGGAGCCCGGTCGCGCCCAGCTCTTCGCCTCCCCGGTGGCGGCGACGGCGTCCGGCTCCCATGCGTTCCACAGCGCGGTGACGGCGTCGACGAACTGGCCGGCCCTGTCGTAGCGGCGCTCGTGCTCCAGCCAGCCGCCGCGGCGGAAGTTCGCGCCGGTCCAGGCGTTGTCGGTGGTGACGATGTTCCAGCCGGCGCGGCCGTCCGACAGCAGGTCCAGGCTGGCGAGCCGGCGGGCCAGGTCCGCCGGGAAGTTGTAGGTGGCGTTCTGGGTGGCGACGAGCCCGATCCGCTCGGTGACCGCGGCGAGGGCGGACAGCTGCGTGATCGCGTCGGGGCGCCCCGCCACGTCCTGGTCGTGGACGCGACCCCGGTTCTCCCGCACGCGCAGTCCCTCGCCGAGGAAGAACGCGTCGAACAGCCCGCGCTCCAGCAGCCGGGCCACCCCGATGAAGGTCTCGATCGCGACATGGTCGGCGGCGGACGGATCGTTCCACAGGAGCTGCGGCCCGACGCCGGTGTAGAAGACGCCGAGGTGGACCCGGGCGTGCGGATCGTACGGGGCGCCGGTGGGGGCTTCGGTCATGGCGGGTTCTCCTCAGGAGGCGGCGGTGAACCGGTTCGCGGGACGAGGCAGCCCGAGGGCGTCCCGCAGCGTCGCGCCCGGCGCGGGCGGGCGGTGCAGGCCGGCCTCCTCCAGGGCGGGCAGCACGTGCTCGGCGAGCAGGGGCAGGTCGGCGGCGAGGACGGCCGGATGCAGCCGCACCCCGTCGACGGCCCCGGCGAGCGACCGCAGCAGGCGGGCGAACCCGCCGGCGGAGCCGACGTACCGGAACCGGCCGGTGTCCGGCCACGCGGCGGACTCCTCCAGCCGGGCGGCGCGCCCGGCGGCGGACGCGCCCGTCGCGCCGAGGACGACCTCGATCTCGGCGAACGCCAGCGCGGCGCCGGCCTCCCGCGCCTCCTCCGCGCGGTCGCGGAGGGCGGCGGTGTCGTGCCCGCCGACGAGGGCGATGTCGGCGCGGGCCCCGAGGCCCAGGGCGGCCGGCGCGAGGACCACGACCTGGCCCTGCGGCGGCCTGGGCGTGATCAGCGGGCCCTTGACCGTGAACCGGGCCCCTTCGAAGTCGACGTGGTGCACCCGGCCGGCGTCCAGGAACCGGCCGGTGGCGGCGTCCTTGATGACGGCGCCGTCCTCCCAGGAGTCCCAGAGGAGCCGGGCGGCGTCGACGACGTCGCGCACCTCCCGGCGCAGCTCCCCCGGTGCGAGCGGGACGGCCCCGATCGTCGCGAGCGACTCCGGGTCGTTCGCGGCGCCGACCAGCCATGCCGCCCGGCCGCGGCCGGCGTGGTCCAGGCTCGCGAGCTGGGTGGCGAGATGGAACGGCTCGGTCGTCGTCACGTGCAGGACCGGGGCGAGGCCGATCCGCTCGGTGATCGTCGCGGCGAACGCCGCCCGGGTGCCGGCCTCCAGCCGCCCGGCCGCGTTGACGCCCGCGTGCGGCGGGACGGGCGCGTCGTCGAACGTGGCCAGCGTGAAGCCGGCCGCCTCCGCGGCGGCGACGTCCTCGCGCAGCGCGGCCGCGGTGAGGACCGCGCCGGGCGGACGCCCGGAGTACCGCCACGCGGCCGGGTGAGCACCGTCCCCGTCCAGTTCGATGGCCGCCGGCAGGCGGGGTTCACTCATGCGGCACCCTCCGGTTCGCGGTCGGGAGCCGCCCTGCTGCGGCGGCTCCCCGGCCTCTGCCGCGAACATAGGCGCCGCTCCGGTTTACCGTCAATACCTACCTTTAAAGTAGGAAATTGGTCACGGCGCGGCGCGCGACGCCGCCGGCCGGGCCGCTAGAGGTCGCCCTGGAGTCCGGAGAGGAAGTGATCCGCCGCGTCCTGGACCCTGGCCCGGTCCCCGGTGGCCAGGAGATCGAGGAGCAGACCGCGGATCGTCGCGATGACGAGGGTGGCCTCGCGGGTAGCCGTCGACGGATCGGCGTGGGGCCCTTGCGTGTCGCGCAGGGAGTTCATCCAGTCGGCGACGACGTGGTCCAGGAAGTCGGAGAACTGCCGGGGCGATTGGAGCGCGCGACCGTAGACGGCGAAGAACAGCCGGAACTCCGCCTCCCGCCGCGGGTCGGACGTCCGCTCCCAGACCGCTCGCGCCGCCCCGGCCAGTCCGGGCCGGTGGTCGGCCGCCTCGCCGACGGCCGCGAAGATGCGCTCCCGCAGGCGCGCCAGGACGTCCTGGAGCATCTGGTCCTTTGACCCGAAGCGGTGGACGAGCGTTGTGGGCGACACGTCCAGGGCGGCCGCGATGGGCCGCCATGAGAGGTCGTTGAACCCGTGCTCGACCGTGTAGTCCACCACGCGGTCGAGCAGTTCGGCACGTCGTTGATGATCTACAGGCCGCCCTGCCATCACCGCCTCCTGGGTCCGGTTTGACTTAATAGAACGAACGTACAAAGAATGAGGGGGATCAGCAAGCGGCGGCACCGCACGAGGTGACGCCCGCCCCGTCCAAGGAGAGTCGTCACATGGCACGAGTCGTTGTCTTCGATGAGACCGGCGGCCCGGAGGTCCTGCGCGTCGCCGAGGAACCGGCCGGCGATCCGGGGCCCGGAGAGGTGCGCATCAGGATCGAGGCGTCCGCCGTCAACCGGCTGGACGAGCTGACGCGCTCCGGGGCCTCCCCCATGCCCGTCCGGCTCCCCCACGCCCGGCTGGGCTGCGAGGGGACGGGCATCATCGATGCCCTGGGCGAGGGCGTGGACGGGTTCGGCGTCGGCGACGCCGTCCTGATCACCGCGGTGCCCGACATGACGTCCAACGGCACCTACGCCGACTACACCGTGCTTCCGGCCGCCCGGGTCGTCAAGCGCCCGGCGGGGCTCGCCCCCGCGAAGGCCGCCGCGCTGTGGGTCGCCTACTCCACCGCCTACGGCGCGCTCGTGGAGAAGGCGGGGATGCGGCCGGG
Organism: Actinomadura sp. NPDC048394; assembly: GCF_040651755.1. NCBI lineage: Bacteria > Bacillati > Actinomycetota > Actinomycetes > Streptosporangiales > Thermomonosporaceae > Actinomadura > Actinomadura sp. NPDC048394. The sequence goes on from NZ_JBEZJL010000004.1 coordinate 207,831, forward strand.
CGACACCGTCCTGATCACCGCCGCCTCCGGCACCGTCGGCCTCGCCGCCATCCAGATCGCCAACCAGATCGGCGCCGTCCCCATCGCGGTGACCCGGCGCACCGCGAAGAAGGACGGCCTCCTCGCCGCGGGCGCCGCCGCCGTCATCGCCACGGACCAGGACGACCTCGCGAAGGCCGCCTCCCTGCATACGGGCGGCGCCGGAGCCGACATCGTCCTCGACTCCGTCATGGGCCCCGGACTCGCCGACCTGGCCGCGGCGGCCAAGCGCTTCACCGGCACCCTCGTCACCGTCGGATGGCTCGACCCGCGGCCCGCGCCCTACCCCTCGAACGCCATCACCACCCACCGCTACATGAGCTTCGAGCACACCCTCGATCCCGCGGCCGTGCGGCGCATCGCAGCGTTCCTCTTCGCCGGTCTGCGCACCGGCGCCCTGGATCCGGCCGTCGACAGGGTGTTCGCGCTGGAGGAGATCGTCGAGGCCCACCGGTACCTGGAGAGCGGCCAGCAGGCCCCAGGCAAGATCATCGTTACCGGCGGCACGTCCACCTGACGGTGGGTGGCCGGCATCGGCGCGGCCGGGCACCCCCGCCGAAGGCCGCACGCGCGGTGGCGGTCATCGGGATCCTTTCGGGAACGGCCTATTTCATGTATAACCGACCTAGATAATAGGAAAATGCGACCCCCGTCTCGACGAAGGAAGACCGATGAGCCCGACCAGGACCACGACGGCACCACCGGTGCTCGATGACGCCGCGGCCGTCGAGGCGGCCCGCGCGTTCGCCGCGCGGATCGCACCCGGAGCGATCGAACGCGACCGGCAGGCCCGCCACCCGGCCGCCGAGCTGGACGAGCTGGCCGCCACCGGGCTGCTGGCCGTCTCGGTTCCGCGCGAGCACGGCGGCGGCGGAGTCGCCGCGAGCACCGTCGCCGAGGTGTTCCGTGTCATCGCCGCCGCCGACCCGTCGGTGGCGCAGCTGGTGCTCGCGCACTTCGTGCTGATCGCCCTGCTCGGGCAGGCCGGGACCGAGCCGCAGAAGGAGTTCTTCTACGGGCAGGTCACCGCGGGCGCGCGGATCGGCAACGCGACCGCCGAGCGCGGCACCAAGCACGTCTTCGACCGGCTGACCACGGTCACTCCCGACCCGGCGGGCGGGTACCGGCTCGACGGCCGCAAGTACTACACCACCGGTGCGCTCGGCGCGCAGTGGATCGGCGTGGCGGCCTCCGTGGAGGGCGACCAGAACCTTCCGGTCACCGCGTTCGTGCCGGGCGACGCGGGCGGGGTGGAGTTCGCCGACGACTGGACCGCGTTCGGGCAGCGCGCGACGGCCAGCGGATCGATCGTGTTCACCGGCGTCCACGTCCCGGCCGAGCGGGTCCTGCACCTCGGGCCGGTGCCCGCCGACCCGCCGCCGCTGATCCTCGGCGCCTACGACCAGCTCCTGCACCTGGCCATCGACGTCGGCATCGCCCGCGCGGCGCTGGAGGAGGGCGCCGCCTTCGTCCGGGACCGCTCGCGCCCCTGGTTCGAGTCCGGCGTGGACCGGGTGTCGGACGAACCGCACGCCGTGCTGCGCTTCGGCCGGCTCACCACGCTCCTGCACGCCCTGGAGGGGCTGTTCGAGCGCGGCGGCCGCGCCGTCGACGCCGCCCTCGCCGCGCCGGCGCTGACCGGCGAGAACACCGCCGCCGCGTCGCTCGCGGTCGCCGAGGCCAAGGCGTACGCGCAGGAGGTCGCCGTCCAGATCGCCTCCGACGTCCTGGAGCTCGCCGGGACCAGCGCCGCCGACGCCCGCCACGGCCTGGACCGCCACTGGCGCAACGTCCGCACGCACTCCCTGCACGACCCCGCCCGCTGGAAGTACGTCCATATCGGCAACCACACCCTGAACGGGACGAACCCGCCGCGCTACCCGCTGCTCTAGCGCTGAGGGACGGGGGCCGGGAACACGCCGGGGCCGTCGGGCAGCAGGTCGGCGGCCTCCGGCAGTCCCAGCCGGGCGCGCAGCGGGCCCGCAGCGAGATCCCCGCCGGCGTGCAGCCGACCGGCCAGTTCGATGGCCTCCCGCGGGTCGGGGCCGGTGGGACGCAGCACGACGCCGTCGGCACCGGCCGCGGCGGCGATCGACGCGCGCGCGTCGGCGGCCGTCGTGCCCGGCGGGACGTCGACCACCGCGAACAGCAGGGGGCGGTGGCCCGGATCGGCGAAGTGCCGGCCGGACGCCGCATCGAGCACGGACCGCGCGCCGGACGCGAGCCCGTGCGGGACGATCACGAGGTCCGCCACGTCGGCGGCCGCCTCGAGTTCGTCCGCGCGGTTCGCCCACCAGGCCACGACGGACGCGCCGGTGCGCGGCGCGGGGAGCGTCAGCGGGCCCGCGACCGAGTAGACGCCCTGGTGGTCGGCGCGGCGGATCCGGTCGCCGCGGGCGAAGATGCGCTGCTCGCGGTCGGCGACGATGGCGTCGTACGGCCAGGTCTGCTCGAGTTCGCGCGTCGCCAGCGCCAGGTCGTGGGCCTCCGCGGCCCCGGCGCGCCGGGTGAGCTCGGGGCCCTCACCGTGCGTCCGGGCGGCGAGGGCGGCGACGTACGGATCGGCGACGCCCACGACGAGCCCGGTGCGGCCGTGCGACAGGTGGCCGAGGGAGGCGACTCGCCGCGCGAGGTTGTACGGGTGGTCCCGCACCGGCGACGAGGCGAAGAGGAACGCGGCGGCGGTGGTGCGGGCGGCGAGGACGGTCGCGGCCGCGCTCGGGTCCGCCGTGCGGCCGGCACCGGCTCCGGCGGGAGTGAGGCGGTCGGCGCCGTGCGGAGCGAGGGGGGCGGGGCCGACGAAGGGTTACGCCACCGGGGGGCGGGCGAG